>JBDLUL010000133.1:0-5843 GCA_039805345.1 Bacteroidota bacterium
TTTGTAGATCGTACAGTGGCTGAATTGAAGGCCAAAATAGGTTCTGATAAAGTGGTATTAGGTTTGTCGGGAGGCGTTGATAGTTCCGTTGCGGCGGTGTTATTGCACCACGCGATTGGCAAGAATTTATATTGTATTTTCGTGGATAATGGCCTCTTGCGCAAGGATGAATTTGAGCAAGTATTGGAATCTTATCACACCTTAGGCTTGAATGTCAAAGGTGTAAATTCGAAACAACGTTTTTATGATGCCTTGAAAGGATTATCGGATCCTGAATTAAAGCGTAAGGCCATCGGCAAGACGTTTATTGAGGTGTTTGATGAGGAGGCGCATTTGATTGAGGGAGTTTCTTGGTTAGGTCAAGGAACGATTTATCCAGATAAAATTGAGTCGGTTTCCTTGAAGGGGCCAAGTGCAACGATTAAGTCACATCACAATGTGGGTGGATTACCGGACTTTATGAAGTTGAAGATTGTTGAACCATTAGAGGCTTTATTTAAAGATGAAGTTCGTCTGGTAGGCAAAACCTTAGGAATTCCTCAAGATATTTTAGGTCGGCACCCATTCCCAGGTCCGGGTTTAGGTATTCGTATTTTGGGCGATATCACACCGGAAAAGGTGGATATTTTACAAAAAGTAGATGCTATTTTCATCAATGGATTGAAGTCGGAAGGCTTATACAATGAAGTTTGGCAAGCAGGTGCCATCTTATTGCCAGTGCAATCCGTAGGTGTGATGGGGGATGAGCGAACGTATGAGCAGGTAGTTGCCTTGCGTGCCGTGACGAGTGTGGATGGTATGACGGCCGATTGGTGTCATTTGCCTTATCCGTTCTTGGGTCGTATTTCGAATGAAATTATTAACCAGGTCAAAGGTGTTAATCGCGTGGTGTATGACATTTCGTCGAAACCACCGGCAACGATTGAGTGGGAATAAGATTTAAAGGCGCGATTTTCGCGCCTTTTTTGTTTGTTTTTTCTTTGGAGAACCTAACAGGATTGCCAAAGTTTGAGGCGTTTTTACGCCGATTCCCTCAGTTAAAGCTCTATGAAATTTATTTTATTAACCCCCGGCTTTAGCCTGGGGGTTGGGCGCATTTCATACGACTCTACAGTCTGCGAGTGTCATGACAGTATGTCTTTTGTTTAATCGCCGCATTTCATGCGTCTCAAACTTTGGCAAACCTAACTGGATTGCCAAAGAAACTAACGTCCATTTTCAGCCACCAAGTTCGCCAAATACACCACCGTCTCTGTAGCCTTGTTCATATCTTGTACCGAAACCCATTCTTGTTTGCTGTGAAAAGCATGCTCGCCTGCAAAGATGTTAGGGCAGGGTAGCCCCATAAATGTCAAACGAGATCCGTCCGTACCCCCTCGAATGGAACGGGTCTCCGGTTGTAAACCAGCTAAACGCATTGCCTCCATGGCTAAATCCATGCAATGTGGATGATGCTGAAGAACTTCATACATGTTTCGGTATTGCTCTTTTTGTTCGAAACTGGCAGATGAATTGGGGTAATTCGTTAAAACCTGATGCGTGATTTGTTTTAATTGTTCACCATATTCGATGAGTTTGTTCGTGTCAAAATCTCGAAGAATAAAATCGATTTGAGCTTCTTCGACACTCCCTGAAATATCCGTAGGATGAATAAATCCTTCTTTTCCCTCCGTCGTTTCTGGACTACAATTTTCTTTGGGTAAGTTGGCCACGATTTCGGTAGCGATTTTTAAGGCACTCTCCATGCGATCTTTCGCAAAGCCCGGATGCTGAGATACCCCTAGGATATCGATATGGAAACCATCTGCCGAAAAAGTTTCATTTTCAAGGTGTCCTCTTTTTTCACCGTCAAGCGTATACCCAAATTGGGCATCAATCTTATGTAGGTTAATATTGTCTGCGCCCCGACCAACTTCCTCGTCAGGTGTAAAGACGATGGTGATGGGGCCATGTGGAACTTCGGAGTGTTGGGCCCAAAATGCCACTGCATCCATGATTTCAGCCACACCCGCTTTGTTGTCGGCACCCAATAAGGTCAAGCCACTTGCGGTAATGATGTCATTCCCCATTTGTTCGGCTAAATCAGGATGTTCTGCTAGTCGGATGACGACATGGGGGTCATCGGGCAAGATTAGATCTTGGCCTTGGTAATTTTTATGTACGATGGGTTTTACGTTTTCACCAGAACAATCGGGTGAAGTATCCATGTGCGAACAGAAAAATATTCCAGGTACCTCGTGGGTAACATTGCTGGGTAGAAATGCATATACATAGCCTAAGTCGTCTAATTCAGCATTTGATACGCCGAGCTCAATGAGTTCATTTACCAAAACCTTTCCAAGATTTTTTTGTTTGTAGGTAGTAGGACAACTTGAAGAAGTCGGATCGGATTGCGTATCAATTTGTACGTATTGAAGAAACCGCTCTTGAGCGCTAAATGTGTAGCTTTTGAATAATTCAGAGATGAGAGCCATAAAATCAATATTTTTTGAAATATGCGAAGAAAAAATTGTGTTAATTAAATTTATTTTAATTGGATTAATAAAGGTAATCAACCTTTCAAAATATCGTATTATCTTAGAGGCTTGAATTTATGGAACAGTACTAAGCTGTTTTTAAATTGCTAGACCTTATACATTATATTTATTAAGATTATGTCTCAAAATGCAGTGATCAATGTGGATGGTAAGAGTTTCGAATTACCTACTTTAGAAGGTACAGAACACGAAAAAGCCATCGATATCGCCAAATTACGTGATTTGACAGGTTATATTACCTACGATCCGGGTTATAAAAATACAGGCGCCACGAAAAGTGCCATTACATTTTTAGATGGTGAAGAAGGAATCTTAAGACATTGCGGATATAGCATTGAAGAGTTAGCTGATAAAGCTAGTTTTTTAGAAGTAGCCTATTTGTTATTGCATGGTGAATTGCCAACGCAAGCACAATTAGATGCTTTCGAAGCGGCCGTTCAAAAGTATACCGTTGCTAATCAAGCTTTATTGAACATTGCACAAGTTATTCCTACGTCAACGCACCCGATGAGTGAATTGTCTGCTTTGGTAGGTCTTATGGAAGGTCAATATTCATCGGATGAGAAAGAAGATAATATTTTACGTTTATTAGCGGCATTGCCGATTTTCGCTGCTTGGAATTATAAGAAAAGCATTGGTGAAGGCATCGTTGCTCCAGATCAATCCTTGGATTATTGCTCAAACTTCTTGAAAATGATGTTTGCAAAACCAGGTGAAGCTTACGAAGTTAATTCGATTGTTTCGAAAGCAATGAATAAGCTATTGATCTTGCACGCAGACCATGAGCAAAACTGCTCTACGTCTACCGTTCGTTTGATTGGTTCATCGCATGCAAGCTTGTTCTCTAGTATTTCTGGTGGAATTATGGCTTTGTTTGGTCCGTTACACGGAGGTGCTAATCAAGCGGTTATTGAGATGTTGGAAGAAATTAAACAAGCAGGTGGCGACACAGCGAAGTTCATTGAAATGGCGAAGGATAAGAATTCGGGTTTCCGTTTGATGGGTTTTGGTCACCGTGTATACAAAAATTTTGATCCACGTGCTCGTATTATTAAGAAAGCGGCCGACGATGTGTTGACCGCACTTGGGGTACAAGATCCGATTTTAAAAATTGCTCAAGAATTAGAGGCAGCTGCGTTGAGCGATGAGTATTTCGTTGCGCGTAAGTTGTATCCAAACGTGGATTTCTACTCGGGTATTATCTACCGTGCGTTAGGCATCCCAACAAACATGTTTACGATCCTTTTCGCGATTGGTCGTCTTCCAGGTTGGATTGCTCAGCATCAAGAAATGATGACGAATAAGGAGCCAATTGGTCGTCCCCGTCAAATTTATGTAGGTGCTACGCCACGTGCATTTGTCGATATCAACAAGCGTTAATCCGCTTTAAGATTTGTTAAAAAGGCCCTCCATCGCGAGGGCCTTTTTGGTTTATCGACATTATGGGGCTAATTTTGCCAGCTATGAAGCAAATGAATCATGCCTTGCTGCTCTGCTTGCTTGCCTTAACAGGTCTTCAGGCGCAAACACAACAAGGTCTCGGAACGTTTTACCATGTGCGCCATTGGGGACACAAAACAACCTCGGGAGAACCTTATCACCCTTTTGTCTTTTCAGCAGCTCATCGTACGCTTCCTTTCGGAACTTGGGTTGAAGTTGAATTTCCTAAAACAGGTAAAAAGACGATTGTTCGGGTGAATGACCGCGGACCATTTTTGCGTGGTGGGGTTATCGATGTCTCCAAAGTAGCCGCGCAGGAATTGGGATTAGTGTCTTATGGTATTTCTAAGGTAAAGGTTCGACCGCTTATTCAATCTGAATTAAGCGATTCTTTACAAACATTTCTTTTGAAACGCGATTCCCTCGCGAAGGCAGAGCATCCTACGCCGATTCGCAAAAAGTCGAGCAAAAAGAAGAAAAGTAAAAAGCGTAAAGCCAAAAAACGCAAGAAGCGTTAACGCATAATAATTTCAATCCGACGGTTTTGTTTTCGTTCTAAAACTGTCGGATTTTTGATTTTTGGCTGGGTATTCCCAAATCCAATCGTTTTGATTCGGTCCGCTTGAATTTGATTTTGAATTAAGAATAGTTTGATACTCAAGGCTCTTTTTTCAGAAAGCATTACGTTTTTATCTGCTCCGCCAACCTCATCGGTATGTCCTTGGATTTCGACTTGTTTAGCGGGATTTTGTTGTAAATAGCTTGCCAGTTGACGTAGGCTCGCAGGAATGGAATCCAATTGCCAAACATTGGTTTCGAATTCAATATCATCAAATTTAATTTCTTCGAATACAATGGATTGCTTGGATTCTTCAAATGTGGAATCAGGGATATAGACACGAACGATGCCTAAATCTTGTTGGGGTTTATTCAACCTGCGTGATATGTAATAGTATTCAGGTTGTTCACTCGGTGTTATTCCAGCATCATGGTAATCCGTATTGATTTTTGTGATGGCTTTGGTCTTATGCTCCGCAATCGGATAGGTGATTTGGTAAAAGTCTAAGCCGCCTAAACCTCCTTTTTTGTTGCTAGAGAAGATGAAACGTTGTTTGCTGGCCAACAAATATGGTCCCTGCTCATCTTCTGGACTATTAATGCTTGCTCCTAAGTTGACAGGGAATTTCCATTGCCCCAGTTCATCTTTTTCTGAAAGCCAAAGGTCTCTTTTTCCCAAACCTCCGGGTCTATCCGATGCAAAAAACAGTTGGGTGCCGTCCTTACTTAAATGCGGTTGGCCTTCCCAATCGTGGCTATTCACTCGGAATCCTAGGTTTTTCGGCTTCGTCCAAGACCCTTCAATCCATTTTGTTTCATATAAGTCACATCCTCCAAAGGAATTCGGATATTCGCAGCCTGAAAAGATCATGTACAAGCCATCTGCTGCAAACGTGGGTGTTCCCTCGTTATTCTCTTGATTTAATTCCGTAATGGGCAGAGGTGTCTCAAAATGTCCATCTTTCCAGTTCGCAAAATAGATTTCCTCATCCGAATTTATTTCCTTTCGAACCGTGAAATACAATTTTTGTTGGTTCGGTAAGAATTGCGGAAAGTATTGCGTCCGATACGCGTTGATGACAGGGTCAGCTGTTACCGCGCTTGTCGTATCGTTAGGCTCAAATAAAGTCAAGAAAGGAATGAGCCAAGCCAACATACCTTAGGGGATTTGTAAAAACTTATGGGTTTGAACCGAAATTTGCCAAATTGGATTGGCTTTTACAAATTCTACAATCAGTGGATTCATGTTGGCTTGCTTCGACCATTCGGGTTGCATATATAAATGAGCGTTCGAATTGATTTTGTTTG
>JBDLUL010000134.1:0-3492 GCA_039805345.1 Bacteroidota bacterium
AATTCCGTAGGAAATCCACCAAACATCGTTGTGAAAGCTAATTCCGCTTCCCGAAGTCCAAAATAGCAACAAGGGTCCACTAAGGTGATTTCCCCTTGGGCATTCACCATGGCATTTCCTGACCATAAATCTCCGTGCAATAATGCTGATGATTCATTCGGAATTAATTGGGGCAATTTTTCGTATAGACCATTGAATTTTTCTTCCATTTCCGCCGAAATTTTCCGGTGGTAGATTGCTGTGTCTACTTGTTTTTTTAATCGATTTTGGATGAAAAATTGCACGCCATCTACTTGCCAAGTGTTTTCTTGTTTGGCCGCACCTAAAAAATTATCATAGTCGAGACCATGTCCTTTCGTTGCGTGTTGCTGGTGCAAATGGGCTAATTTTACCCCGAAATCTGACCAATAATGGGTTGATTTTTCAACGGATTGGATACAATCCATCATCAAGTATTCCTTTTCATCTAAGGTTCCTACCCCTAAAACGCGCGGGACATTAATCGCCCCAGTTTGTTGGATGAGTTGAAGGTTTTTGGCTTCAGCTTCAAAAAGTCCTTGATGTTCCCCTTGCGTCCATTTGATGAAATATTCGGAAGATCCGGTTTTTACGCGTACAGCTAGGTTGAAGTTTCCGCCGTAAAAAAACTGAAGATCGTCAATGTTTGCGCCTACGCCTATATGCTTTGATAGGATTGCAGAAATGAATTGATATTGTTCTTGGGATTGTTGGGACATGACGAATCAGCTAAAGCACAAATGTAGGAAAAGGGGGGAACTATTTTGCTTTTTTATATATAGGTACTGTGCTACAAGGTTCACCAAAAAAGATGCTGCGAACAATTGGTCGTAGTCGATTGGTTAATGTGACATAGGCATCTAGGGGTACCGCCTCCTTGGAACACCCTTTGATGACAATTTTTCCGTCTTCAAATTCAGCTAAATCCATGTGCTGAATTACTTGATCAAATAAGGTTTTTTCTAAATCAGCTAAGCTTCCAAATACAATCGTGGCAGCATGATTTGTTAAGCTTGAACTGATCAACATATACGCCCATGTAGGAATGATGGCATCTTCGGAGCAGGCGATGGCCACGTGTTTTCCGTCGTATTGCGTCCAATCATGTGTTTGAATAAATGTGCGAAAATCTTTCTCACGAAGGGCTAATCCCATGTATAATTGCGGTGCAATATCAAAGAATATCCGTTCGCCTGCGGGACGTAAGCTTTCGAGGTCGATTTGGATAAGGCCACTTTGTTTGACTTTGTTGACAATCTCTTCCATGCTTACAAGGATTTAATTTTAGGTTTTGTGCCCATGAATTCTTTCAAATATTCAGGCTCCGCCAGCACAAGGGATGCAAATTCTTGGTTGGCAAAGTGATTAGCCGCATCTTTTCCCATATACTGGGCGTGCGGGTAAAGATGCTCATCAGAAAAGGAGATATTAGGATTTTCGCAAACAGTTTGCCATTTCGAGGCACCGTTACCAAATGCAATTGTCGGCTGTTGTAGCGTTTCAAAAGAGTTGGGTTCCAAGATGACAGGACTCGTTTTCGACACGGCATTTTTACTTTGTCCATCAAATACGGCTACGTAAACTTCCATGCGTCTTGCATCCAACATGGGTAACAACAAGGTGTTTGCTGGTAAATTTTCCCAAGCATTCGCCATAACTTGCAGTGTATTTAGGGTTATAAGTGGAATCGTTAATCCGAAGCATAATCCTTTGGCCGTTGCAAGGCCAATACGCAAACCCGTATAAGAACCGGGGCCATTGGAAACGGCAATTGCATCGATTTGCGACAAAGAAATACTTGCTTCCGCACAGGCCGATTCAATTAAGCGCGTTAGTTTTCTCCCGTGCCCGCCTTCTTCCTGGGTTTCGCAGGTAGCCACTAATTCGCCTGAACGATGCAGGGCAACCGAACACAAAGGTGTGGAAGTTTCAATGCTTAGGATCAAACTCATGGTTTCTCTTGACGGCTTAATATTGATGCAAATTTAGTTGGTTTGCCTAATAAATCGATGGCAGTTAAAATGCTGGGATCTTTTCGCGTCGACCACGTATTTAATCCTTTTTGCAAATAGTAATGCATGATCATTTCTTGTTCCAACAAAGGGGTGATTTCGAGCGCATGGAGATGTAGTTCTCGAGCTAGATTTGTTTTCCAGTTGGAGGCTTGGCTTTGCAGCAACTGCTGGAACTCCGCATATTCTATTTGGTTATGCGTTTGCTCCAATAATTTCTTGACTTGGTTTTCCACCGGTGCTTCGTAGCTAAAATGTGATTTCGCCAACCAAGCATTAAATTGCCCTAGGATGTCTGCATCTACCGCGAAGCTTTCTGCACCGGCAATTTTACTGTGTGTACCATGAAAATCACTCGCAAACAAAAAGAACATATCTTTGGTCAATAAGGCTTGCGCAAATGCGGATAATAGCTTTTTTTGAATGAGTTGGTCTGGTAATATACCACCGCCGTCAACTACTTTTCTTCCATTTTGTGTGTGAAAAACTTGAGCAGTAGAATCCTGGAATACCTTCGCAGAGCCATCCGCATTTTTGTTTTTATAATCCAAGGCTTGAATACATCGTCCACTCGGGATGAAATATTTTGCCGTGGTAATTTTCATTTTAGTTCGATAGGGCAAGTCGCGGGTAACCTGGACAAGGCCTTTTCCGAAACTCTTTTGGCCCATAATGACAGCTCGGTCATAATCTTGTAGAACACCCGCTACAATTTCTGCGGCGGAGGCAGTCCGGTTGTTGATGAGCACGACGATGGGCGTTTCTGTGTCGATAGCTTGATTGAGTGCTTGATAGCTTTTGTTCCATTCTTCAACTTTCCCGCGTGTTTCAACAATTTTTGCTCCCTTTGGAATGAATAAATTACAAATGTCAATGGCTTGCGTGAGTAGCCCACCGGGATTATTGCGCAAGTCCAAAATCAATTTTTGCATGCCTTGTTTTTTCAACTCAATCAACGCGGTTTTCACTTCCTTGGTTGCGGATGCATTGAAGTCTTCCAGTAAAATGTAGCCTATGCCTGGCCGAATGATTGCGGCATTGACGACATTTCTAATCTGTACCGTTTCTCGTTTAATCGAAAAGGATTTTGGGTTACTTTGTCCTACTTGCAATACCTCGAGTTGTACGGTTGAACCGGCACTTCCTTTCATCAAAATCGCGGGATCAGTTTCAGGCGTGTCGCGCAAAAGGGTCCCGTTTATTCGAATGATTTGGTCTCCAATTCCGAGCCCTGCTAGATGTGCCGGGCTATTTTCTTCAATAAAACTGATGCGATGACTTTGGTTGATGTCTGATAGGATGATGCCTATTCCCTGATACTTGCCCGTAGTCATCTGGAGGAATTCATCTATTTCATTTTCGGGGTAGTAAACCGTATAGGGGTCAAAGCTCTTCAGAAGTGCGTCAATGGAAGTTTCGATTGATTTTTTCGGGTCAACATCATCGACATAATACGTGCTTA
>JBDLUL010000135.1:0-12458 GCA_039805345.1 Bacteroidota bacterium
GATGACATGGAAAACATGGATGGACTTGATGAAATCCAATTAGAAAAAGGAGATAATGTCTACCTTAAATTAGGTATCAATAAAATTCCTTCATTGATTTTAGATAATACAGACCGCAACAGAACTTCTCCATTTGCCTTTACGGGTAATAAATTTGAGTTCCGTGCGGTAGGGTCATCCGCTAACTCAGCCGCACCCATGACTGTATTAAATACAATTGTTGCCGACCAATTAATCAAATTCCGCAAAGAAGTGGAAGAGGTTTTGGAAAAAGGAGTGAAGAAGGAATTGGCTATCATGGAGGTGTTAAAACGCTATGTAAAAGAGTCAAAAAACATTCGGTTTGAAGGAAATGGATATTCGGATGAATGGGTAGAAGAAGCTGCACGTCGCGGATTGTCCAATTTAAAGACAACTCCAGAAGCATTGGCTGTATACGCACGTCCAGAATCGATCGAATTATTCACAAAACATGGTATTTATTCAAAAGAGGAAATTCATGCACGTCATGAGATTGAATTGGAGAACTATGTCAAGAAAATTCAAATCGAATCTCGTGTGATTGGAGATATGGCAATCAATCATATCGTTTCAACCTCATTGAAATACCAAACGCAATTAGTGGAGAATGTGAAAGGCCAAAAAGAGATTGGTATAGATCCACAATACTATGCTCCTACAATTGAAATGATTAAGAAGATTTCCGAGTACACATCGTCCATCGTTCGATTGCAAAATGAAATGACAGACGCTCGTAAAGAAGCCAATAATATTGAAGATTTAGAAGAAAGAGCTGTTTTATACAGCACGAAAGTAAAAGGCTATTTTGAAGAGATTCGTTACAGTGTCGATAAACTAGAATTGATCATTGACGACGATGAGTGGCCATTACCTAAATACCGTGAATTATTATTAATTAAATAATCCTACATGACAACGCAAGCAAACCCTGGCTTTTCGACGGAGGAAATCCAACAATTAAAAAACCAGTGTAAACAAGAAAATAAGACCTTTATTGTTATAGAGGATGATGATTTACCTACAGGTAATGAGAAAGAAATGGTCCATATTCAATTTGTGGGCCAATTCAATAAACAAGAAGTGATTTACGATGCGATCCTTTGTACTTTGCAATTGCATTATGCAAGTGCTATTTACGAAGCAGCTGAACAAGAAGCTATTCATCATTTCCCATTGTATGTACCCATCGAAAATCGGGATGAAACATACGTTGAGAACGAATCTTTAGAAGAGGAAGTTGAAGTAATGATCCTAGAAATCATTGATGAGCTCGAAGAAAATGATGAAATCAAAGTAAATGAGTACATCGAAATTGATGAAGAGTTCGAATACGGCATTGGTTTAGAGGCGGCATTGTATGTCCCCTCGTTAGAAGATGATGTCATTGTGAAATTCATTGATGATTTTAACGGCGGTACACTATCATTAGACCCATCCCGTTTTTCATTTCGTTCCGAAGATCCTGAATAATACATGAGTAAATATGTATTTTACGCACCCAACCCGACTAGCACGGGATTCTTAACAGAAGAAGAGTCCTTTCACGCTTGTCGGGTTTTGCGTTTACGTAGTGGCGATAAAATTCGGATATTGGATGGAGTAGGAGGGCTATATGAAGCCGTTATCGATTCAATCGATTCAAAAAAGACGAGCTTTATAAAACTCCAAATACTCGAAAAGCAAGAAAAACCAGCTTATCAAATTCACTTATTGGTAGCTCCTACGAAACAAATGGAGCGGATGGAATGGATGGTTGAAAAATGCTGCGAATTTGGTATACATAGCATCGGATTTTTCACGTCAAAAAACTCTGAGCGGAAAGAAATGAAATTAATTCGCTTAGAGAAAATTGCGATTGCGGCTTTGAAACAATCAAAAAATTTGTTTCTACCCGAAATAAAGCCATTAACTCCACTGAAGCAATTGATTGAAACCATTGAACCTAGCTCATCGAATCAAGTATTATTTGCTCACATTAGTGACCCACCCGTTGGGACACTCAGTAAACAAATCAAATTGAATCAATCCTACACCATTTTTGTAGGCCCAGAAGGTGATTTTTCAGCAGATGAAACTTCCTCATTATTCAACAAAAAATTTATACCCTTTAGTTTAGGTAAAGCAATACTTCGGACGGAAACGGCCTGTATAGCATCAACGCATGCCATACATTTATTACATGAAGTGATTTAAAGTGATTAAAATCAGAAAAGTATTCACTTAAATTGTTCAAAGTGGAGAATTTCATGTGTAAATTAGCGACCTGAAACTATAATTAAATTTTATGCAATTAGTACTTCCAGCTTTTATAATCCATTGGTACGTATCTTTATTTAGTCAGACTTTCTTTTTACATCGATATTCGGCTCACAAGATGTTTTTGATGAGCAAGTTTTGGGAGAAATTCTTCTATTTCTTAACTTACCTATCTCAAGGTTCATCTTTCTTAAGTCCTCGTGCTTATGCGATTTTACACCGCATGCACCACGCATTTTCAGATACAGCTAAAGACCCACATTCACCGATGTTCTCGAGCAATGTGTTTACCATGATGTGGAAGACAAAAGATATTTACAATGCTGTGTTAAACCGCAAACAAAAAGTTGAAGAGCGTTTTGAACACGATTACCCCGTTTCTAAAACCATTGAACGTATCGGTGATTCCTGGATTTCACGTATCGGATGGGGAGTTGCATACGCATCATTATACATTGTAGCATTCGTTTATTTCGATATGCATTGGTCATTTTTCTTTTTGCTTCCTGTTCATTTCCTAATGGGACCCGTACATGGAGCGATTGTCAACTGGTCTGGCCACAAATACGGGTATCAAAACTATGACAACCATGATCACTCAAGAAATTCATTGGTATTTGATGTAGTAATGATGGGTGAATTGTTCCAAAACAACCACCACAAACTACCTAATCGGGTGAATTTTGCAACAAAATGGTTTGAGTTTGACCCAACCTATCCGATGATTAAATTATTAACTTGGTTACGAATTATCCGACCAAATGTTAAAGATCCAAATGCTAAGTTCTAGCATTGAAATAAAAAAAGGCTATCGAAATGATAGCCTTTTTTATTATAAGTCTAATTCAATCTGAAAACGTTCCAAGTAATCCGAAACGCGTTTGATAAATCCTCCACCTAAAGAACCATCCACCACACGATGATCATAGGAATGAGAAATAAACATCTTTTGTCGAATCGCTATTTGATCCTCTCCATTAGGCCCTGTAATCACTGCAGGCTTCTTTTCAATCACACCAAATGCCATGATCGCAACCTGTGGCTGCACAATAATAGGCGTTCCCATTAAATTACCAAATCCACCAATGTTCGATATCGTATAAGTTCCCCCTTCTAAATCAGCAGGTGTCAATTTATTCTTACGCGCTCTATTTGACAGATCATTGACCTTTTGGGTCAATTCAACAAGTGACAATGTATCTACATTATGAATGACAGGTACAATCAAATTTCCATTCGGCAAAGCAACGGCCATACCAATATTGATTTGTTTGTGCTGCACAATGTAATTACCCTCAACCGAAATATTAATACCCGGAAAATCCTTAATCGCTTGTGCAGTAGCCATAAATAGGAGCGGAGTATAGGTAATCGGTTCTTTATATTTTTCTAAAAACTTAGCCTTATTCTGCTCTCGCCATTGAACTAACGGAGTTATATCTGCCTCGAGAAAAGAAGTTACGTGCGGAGAAATACGTTTAGAATCCGACATACGTTCTGAAATCATCTTACGCATCCGATCCATTTCAATCACTTCATCACCAGGCAAACGCAAACCAGGACCTTGACTCAAGGTACCTGAGGCCACCATGCGCTTCGAATTACGAACAGCTATAAAATTCAACACATCCTTTTTCGTCACGCGACCATCCATCCCAGATCCGCGAATTTCGCTTAATTCTCGTTGGGATACATTTTCCTGTTGACAGATTTGCTTAATTAAAGGCGAAACCCATGGATTAGACTTATCTGTACTCACATCCAGGTTTTGCCCTAAACTTAGTTCAGTTAAAGCGGCCAAATCAGGTTCAGGGTGAAAAACATCAGATGCACCAAAAGATTTTTTCTCGACTGGGACATCATCATTCGCATCAATGACACAAATGGCCTTACCAATAGTCGCCACTTGACCTACGGGTATTAAAATCTGCTTTAGATAACCAGCCACGGGCGAAGGAACTTCCGTATCAATTTTATCGGTAGCGACCTCCAGGATAAACTCATCAGCTTCTACGTAATCGCCTGGCTGTTTTAACCAGTTTAACACAGTCGCTTCCATGATACTTTCCCCCATTTTGGGCATAATGATTTCAGTGATTGCCATATTATTCCGCCAAATCGTTTAATAAATATCTTCGCAGCATATTGATTGCTGTTAATGAACTCAAATGAATATTTTGAATACGCGTACCCCCTTGGGTCAACTTACGCGCAATTACACCTGAAGGATGCGCTAATGCAATCCAAATCGTTCCTACAGGCTTTTCTTCCGTTCCGCCATCAGGTCCCGCAATGCCGGAAGTTGCTAAAGCATAGGTTGTACCTAACCTTTTTCTTGCACCTGCTGCCATTGCCATTACACATGCCTCACTTACGGCACCATCCAAATCTAATATTTCTTGCGAAACTCCTAATTGATGCACTTTGACATCATTCGCATAACTGATAATTCCTCCTTGAAAATAAGCCGAACTTCCTGAATGTTGTGTGAATTGATGCGCTAGATAACCTCCAGTACAACTTTCAGCAACAGATAGTGTGGCTTGATTGGATACAAGCATTTGACCCACGACGGAAGCTAATTCGTCTTTTTCTCGTCCAAAAACAAAGCCTTTAATCAAGGGCATCACTTTTTCGAACTCAGCTTCAATGTCTTGATGTAACTGTGCCTTATCTTTTCCAAAACCAGTTAAACGTAGTTTAACGATACCTAGAGAAGGTAAATAAGCTAATTTCAAATGAACGGGTAATTGTAATTCCCAGTCTTGAATTAAATCTGACAAATAGGATTCTCCTATTCCAACAACTTTTCTGATTTGATGTACAATTACAGGAAGTTTAAAATGCGTAACAATTCGAGGTAATACCTCTGTTTCCATGATCGCCTTCATTTCAAAAGGCACACCTGGCATGGAAATCCAAATTGTGTTCTGTTCGTTAAACCACATCGCAGGTGCAGTTCCTTGCTTATTGGGGATGAAAGTACATTTTGTGGGTAATAAAGCCTGATCACGGTTGATATCACTAAGTTCTCGGCCTCTTTTTGCAAAGAATTCTGTCACATCAGCTAAAGCCTCGGGATGATAGGCTAGGGGACAATTGAAAAAATCAGCCAAAATCTTTTTGGTCAAATCATCTTTCGTAGGGCCCAATCCTCCCGTAATAAAAACAATATCAGCACGTTTTTGAGCTTCTTCAAGAATTTGAACAATCTCATCTCGTTGATCACCCACAGATGATTTCCGAACTGTTTTTATGCCAATTTTATCGAGTTCTAAACTAATCCATTGGGTATTCGTATCCAGGATTTGACCGTAGAGAATCTCATCGCCAATGGTAATTATTTCTGCTCGAACCATTTAGTTTTCTTACTTTTGTACGAAAATACGATTTAATTCGTTTGGAAACACATGGATGAATCGAAAAACAAATAGCCCACATGAAACATTCTGAAATTAATTTCAAAATACAATTAGACGACAATAGCATTCCTGAACAGATCTCCTGGTCAGCAACGGATAACCCAAACGAAGGCATAGAAGAAACGAAAGCGATATTAGTCGCTACATGGGACCCTTACCACAAGGGAACCTTAGCCTTACCCTTGTGGACCAAAGACATGGAGGTGCTTGATATGAAGCGTTTCTTTATCGAAATCATGGGTACCGTAGGCGATGCTGCCTTACAAGCGACTGGTGATTCTGAATTTGCTTTGGAGGTTGAACAAGTTTGCAAGAAACTCTCGCAAAACTTAAAGAAAGAAATTACCGCGGCTTCTCAAGGCCAATAAAAACAGCATATGCGTTCATTCAAATTCTTACTATTATTATCGTTAATCACCTCAAGTGTTTTCGGACAAAAAGGGATTAACTTTTTAAAAAACAGCAATTTAAATGCGGCCATCACGACCGCAAAGCAACAAAATAAATTACTGTTTGTCGAAGTTTATGCGCCTGATTGCCACATTTGCAATTCCTTCAAAGGGACATTCGCACAGCCACAAGTAGGTACATTGTATAATAGCAAATTTGTTAATTATCAGTTGGATATACGAAAGCCTGAAAGCCAACGAATTCTCCAACAATTAAAAGTAATAATTAATTCAACGCCAACTTTTCTTTTTTTCGAACCCAAGACAATGAAATTGGTGCAAGCGAAGGCATTTGGTGAACGGGAAAACTCCATTTTAAATGTCAATAGTATTGCTCAAAAAGCAGCTAATCCATCTGAACAAGCCGGCAATTTTGCAACAAAATTCAAATCAGGCGATCGGGGATTTGCGTTCTTACTTAACTATGCACAATTCGCACGACTAACAGCTGATACAGCTACCAATATCAAAATGGTGAATGAATTGGTGAAGGTTATGCCTACCAATCAATACGTAAGCCAAAGTGCATTGAATATCATCCAAATGGTCATGATGAACAATAATAATGCCTTATTTGATTATTTTGTTGGACACATAGCACAATACAATCGTATCGCGGAGCCGGGTTTAGTCAAAATGATCTATGAGAATGTTTTTCAAATTGTGATGACAAGTTCACAAATCAACAAATTAACGAGTGTAGATTTGAAACGCCTGAAGGATCAAATGGCAAAATGCGAGATTGACAAGGGATCTATCATTCGGAGAACGTGGATGGCTGAAAGCACGCTCTTGTTCAAACAAAAGAAAGCTATGGCGGCTATCAAGGTTATTGAAGGCTTAATTGATGTATTACCGAGCGCTCCAGGACCCAAAGAATATCAATACTTGTGTGATTTTATCAAATCAAAGACAAAGGACAAGACAGCCTTGAAATTCGCACAGTCGAATTGGTGTAAATTCGGATTGAAGTAATTAGCGAAGGAAAGCGCGGTAAAGCATCACTAATACACAAAATAAAAACATCACAATCGAGATTTTATTAATCGTGTGCATTGTCCGAATGTTGAAATTCGTTGAAGCTCCGGGTTTTGGTTTTTGAAATACACGAATAAAATACGTGAAAACCTCGCCAATTCTAAATTGCTCTCTTAATCTGCTCATAATACTATTCGTTTATTGACGGTTCACGCCAGTCTCCATTTTCTTTAATTAAGGTAATTAATTCATCTACGGCTGAATCAGCAGGTACCGATTTTTTTACAACATCTTGACCTTTGTACAAGGCAATCTTGTCTTTACCAATGCCTACGTAGCCATAATCCGCATCCGCCATTTCGCCAGGACCATTGACGATGCAACCCATAATTCCAATTTTAATCCCTTTCAAATGATCCGTTACTTGACGAATCTTCGCCGTCGTTTCTTGCAAATCAAATAAAGTCCGACCACAGGAAGGGCAAGAGATGTATTCCGTTTTAGAGATACGAACCCGACTAGCTTGTAAGATTCCAAAGGCTGTCGCATTCAATAAGGCATTCTTGTCTTGCATATAAGGCATAGACAACATTATCCCATCTCCAAAGCCATCAATCAATAATCCGCCTGCGTCTGTAGGTGCAAACAATTGTAATTGATTCTCATCCACATTGGGATAAGCAATTTTAATGACAACAGGTACATGAATGTTTTGTTGGTTCAAAGCAAAAAAGCCCCGACGTAACGCTGCCATTTGGTGCACATTGCTTGATTGGATCATTAAAATGACATTTGTTAAGTTTGACAATGGAATCGATGTCAAATCCTCAGCTTCTACAGTAACAAAATTTAAATCAGCATGTTTTGTATTTGCAACACACCATTCCTCCCAAGAAAATAAAGGAAAAACATGGGCGTTACCATCCCAACACTCCGCATTAACAATTTGCTTTAAGCCATTCGGCAACATGAAATCGATTGCATGTTTTCCCGTATAAATATAATCCGACCCTAAATCATTCATGGCCCATTTATCAGGCTCAGGGAGATAAAAATGGCCGATAGCCTTTAAATCATCCATGTGAATTCGTGGCATTTGAGAATAATCAGAAATGACTCGGGGAACTTGATGACCTCCAAAATTCGCAAGTTCGTTGGTTTGTCTCCGTTCATGTGCAAATGGGTTAATAGGCGAGACAAATGGATTCTCAATTTGAACTGGATCTATAGGCGTACTTTGTGCACTCCTAAATTCATAACGACGAACAAGCTCTTGCGCGACAGGAATTTCAAACTCTGGATCTTCTGTCAAGGAAACACGAATTGTGTCGCCTAATCCATCTTCTAATAAGGTTCCAATTCCAACAGCAGATTTAATTCGACCGTCTTCTCCTTCACCCGCTTCTGTTACCCCTAAATGCATCGGATAGGCTTTAAAACCACCGTCAGCTAATTTCTTACTCAACAAGCGATAAGCTTCCACCATCACCTGCGTATTGGATGACTTCATCGAAAGAACGATGTTGGAATAATTTTCATCTTCACAAATACGTAAAAACTCTAAAGCAGACTCCACCATCCCCAAAGGCGTATCGCCATACCGACTTAAAATACGATCTGACAATGAGCCATGATTGGTCCCAATTCGCATGGCAGTACCATATTCCTTACAAATTTTCACTAGAGGCAAAAACTTGTCACGGATACGGTCTAATTCTGCTTGATAAGAAACATCTGTATAATCAATCGTTTCAAAACGTTTTTTGTCTGCGTAATTACCTGGATTGATACGAACTTTTTCAACAATTCGAGCAGCTAATTCAGCTGCATTGGGCGTAAAATGAATATCAGCAACCAAGGGAGTATGATACCCACGGGTACGCAAACCATTACGAATATTCTCTAAATTTTGCGCTTCTTTGACCGATGGTGCTGTAATTCGAACCAACTCGCAACCTGCATCAATCATGCGAATGCATTGTTCAATAGACCCCTGTGTATCCATCGTATCCACCGTAGTCATGGATTGAATCCGAATCGGGAAATCAGAACCCATATACAAATCACCGATTTGCACAGGAATCGTTTCGCGCCGTTGATAAGACCAAAGAGAGGGGGCATACTGATTGCCATCAGCAATCAAATGCGCATTCGGAGATTCAATGAGTCGAGTCATAAAACAAAAATACAAAGAAAAGCCCCATCTACCAATGGAAAGATGGGGCTGTCTTAAAACTTATCTTTCTACTACCATGAACTCTTTTTATGCCCAATTGTTGCATAAAAAAGAATAAATAAATAACAAGGAATCATAATTACATATGCCAATTGCGTATCTCCTAATTGATCAGCAATAGAACCATAAACCAAAGGAATCACAGCACCTCCTGAAATCATCATAATAATCAAGGCTGATCCAATTTTAGTGAATTTACCTAAACCTTGTAAGGCTAACGGCCATAATGCCGGCCACATTAACGCATTGGCCAGCCCTAATAATGCAATACACAGGACAGATAAATAACCGTCTAAAGCGACAGCTCCAATCGAAAATAAAATACCTAAAAGTGCAGAATAGTTTAAGGCTTTTTGTTGGCTTAAGTATTTAGGAATAAATAGGATACCAACGACATAACCAGCCAACATTCCATAAAGAGTGTAGCTCGTAAACGATTTGGCAATGTCCATGCTAAATCCTTTGGAAACACCATAGTTAATAATCGTATCACCCGCCATGACTTCGACGCCCACGTACAAAAAGAATGCGATTAGCCCTAACACTAAATTCGGGTAAGCCCAAACGCTCGATTTTGATGCTAACGCTTCTTCTGCAGTTTCTTCAGCTTCCACTTCAGGTAGACTAGATAAACGCACCCAAGCTGCTAAGGCAACTAAAATAACGGTCATGATACCATAAGGCATAATCACCGTTTCTAATTTTGTAGGTCCTGCTGCAGAGGATAAAAGCAATCCACCAAAAATCACTTGACTCAAAATACCAGCTACCTTATTACAAATTCCCATCACCGAAATCCGTTGGGCTGCTGATTCAGAGGGTCCTAATATCGTCACATAGGGATTAGACGCTGTTTGTAATAATGCCAAACCTGTCCCAATAACGAATAAACCCAATAAGAACAATGGATAATTCGCAGCTTTTGCAGCAGGAATAAATAACAAGGTACCCACCGCCATGGCCAAAAGGCCGAATGACATTCCATTTTTAAACCCTGTTTTGGCTAAGACCCAAGAAGATGGGATGGCCATAACAAAATAGGAAATAAAAAATGCAGATGTCACCAACAAGGATTGAAAGTTATTCAATTGAAATGCATCCTTAAAAAAAGCAATGAGAACTGAATTTACCCATGTAACAAATCCGAATACAAAAAAGAGTATTCCGATCATAATTAAAGGGCCATTTGATTGTTTTGAGTTAGTCATAAGTTTAGTATTGATCGTTTAAAGCAAAAATAGGTTTATTGGTTTTCCATTTTCCACGCGTGAAATCTGGGATTTGAATAGGAGCGGAGCCCTTTGCAATCGATTCTTCCGAAAGCGGTGAAATGGCTGACCACGCTGCAGCATCATATACATCAATTGGGGGAGCAACTTTAGCTTTTACCGACTCAATGAATGCACGTAAAACGAAATAATCAATTCCTCCATGTCCCGCATTTTCAGCATCTGCTGCATGCGCCTTCCACAGAGGATGATCGTATTTCTCTTGATAAGGTTTGTAATCTTCCCAACGATGCGCTTTGGGCGAGACACCTTCTAAATAGATTGACTTGTTGTCCTCCATCCAAATACCTTTTGTGCCTTGAACACGGAATCCCAAAGAATAGGGACGAGGTAAATTGGTATCATGGGTAATTAAAATGGTTTCGCCATTGTGGCACTTAATCATCGTTTGAACGACATCGCCACATTTGAAATTGACTTTCGCATTAGGATGATATTTACCACCTTTCTCTTCTATATATTGATGTAGACCCAGAGCAGGGGATGCCATGGAAGTTAAATAGGCAAATTGATTTCCCCGATTGATATTTAGCATTTCAGCCACAGGACCTAGCCCATGTGTTGGGTAGAGATCTCCATTACGATCAACGGAATGTTGGGTACGCCATTTAGACTCAGAAAATCCTTTAGTTCCAAATTCAACTCCGCCACCATAGGCTTGTTTTCCATCATTAAATTTCACTTCACGCAAATCATGCTGGTATCCACATTGAACATGCGAAAGCGAACCAAACATTCCCTGTCTGACCATATTTAGGGTTGCCATCACATCCCGACGAAAACATACGTTTTCCAAAATCATGCAATGAGATCCCGTTTTCTCGTACATATTGACCAAATCCCAAGATTCTTGCAAAGTAACGGTCGCAGATACTTCCACACCCGCGTATTTCCCTTGTTTCATCACTTCAAGGGCCATGGGAACATGCCATTCCCAAGGAGTTGCAATAACGACACCATCGATATCAGCACGTTTCGCAAGGTTTTCAAAATCATGTTCTCCGTTTTGATAAGCTACGGCAGGTTTCCGACCTTTATCAGCAATCATTTTTTGCGCAATTTGTATTGCTTTGGGATCGATATCGCAGATGGCAACTACTTCTACATCCTCCCGATACAATGCCATTTCCAAATGATTTTGGCCACGAAGACCAACACCGATGAAACCTAATCGTACTTTTGTTTGTTCTGTAGTTTGTGCTTGAGATAAATGCGGCAAAAAAGCAGCACCTGAAGTATAGACAAGAGATTTGGCTATAAAATTTCTCCGTTTCATTTATCGTTATATAAGTTAAATAGCTGTTAAAAATGAAATTTAATGAAATTACTCTTGTAAATTTATAAGAATTATAAAAAAATGAGCGACTCACCCAAAGTAAGCATCTTTCGAAAAGAGCATTTTAATGCTGCCCACCGCTTGCACAATGCAGCCTGGAGCGATGAAAAGAACAAAGAAATTTTCGGATTATGTAACAACCCGAACTACCATGGCCATAATTATGAATTAATTATTCAAGTTACGGGAACAATTAATCCAGAAACTGGTTATGTCATCGATACAAAGGTTTTATCCGATTTAGTACAACGTGAAGTTTGTAAGAAATTTGATCATCGAAATTTAAATTTAGATGTACCGGAGTTTGCCCATTTAAATCCTACCGCCGAAAATATAGCTTTAGTGATTTATAATAAGTTGAGACCACATATAAACACTGAATTAGATATTAAAATTAAATTATATGAAACAGAAAGAAATTTCGTTGAATTCCCTGCTAATTGATACTGACCGTTTCTTGTTAACCGACGA
>JBDLUL010000136.1:0-33772 GCA_039805345.1 Bacteroidota bacterium
TATTTTACCTCGGAAATCGGGGCAACAAAGGCTTTAGAATACTTGCCTATTCCAGGCAAATTTGATGGCTGCATGCCATTATCACCTTCACAAAAAACTTGGGCACTATGAATCTGAACATTGACGCAATTAAATCGATGACTTATGACGCCATCGTCGTAGGATCAGGTGTTTCTGGCGGATATGCTGCCAAGGAACTAACTGAAAAAGGCTTACGCGTGCTTGTCCTTGAAAAAGGAAAGAAGTTCGACCACGTAACGGCTTATGAACCAAGCTACAAAGATCCTTGGGATTTTAAATACAATGGTTTATTAACCAATGAACAAAAAGCATCACACCCAAAACTTTCCCGCGATTATCCCTACAACGAGATGACTGAGAAATATTGGATGAATGATTCCGATGCACTTTACAAAGAAGTAAAACGTTTCGACTGGTTCCGTCCCGACATCGTAGGTGGTAAATCCATCATGTGGGGAAGACAAACGTATCGTTTGTCGGATATCGACTTTGAGGCCAACTTAAAAGATGGCATCGCGGTGGATTGGCCTATTCGTTACAAAGATATCGCACCTTGGTACTCGTATGTTGAGAAACATGTAGGTATTTCTGGCGAGGCTTTAGGATTACCCCAATTACCC
Organism: Bacteroidota bacterium; assembly: GCA_039805345.1. Lineage (GTDB taxonomy): Bacteria > Bacteroidota > Bacteroidia > Cytophagales > Spirosomataceae > Aquirufa. The sequence goes on from JBDLUL010000136.1 coordinate 642, forward strand.
GATTCGGAATTCTTGAAACCGATGGACATGTATTGCGTGGAAAAAGAAGTACGTCAACGAATCGAGAAGAATTTCCCAGGTCGTAACATGACCATTGGTCGGGTCGCAAATTTGTCTGAAGCGAAAGAAGCCCAATTGAAAATAGGTCGTTCTGCCTGTCAATATCGAAATAAATGTCGCTTAGGATGTCCATACGGTGCATACTACAGTACGCAATCGTGTACGCTTCCACCGGCAGCGAAAACAGGTTTATTGACCTTACGCCCAGATTCCGTTGTTTCCGAAATTTTATTTGACAATGCGAAGCAAAAAGCAACGGGTGTACGTGTCATCGATACGGTAACGAAAGATGTACGCGAATACTTCGCCAAAATCATCTTTGTATGTGGCTCGACGGTTGCAACAACAGCCCTATTATTAAACTCGAAATCAGCCCGTTTCCAAAATGGTTTGGGGAATGATTCGGGGGAATTGGGTCACAATTTGATGGATCACCACTTCCGCGTGGGTGCCGCAGGTACTTGGGAAGGTGATGAAGATAAATATTACATCGGTCGCCGAGCAAATGGAATATACATTCCACGCTACCGAAATATTGGAAACGATAAGCGTGACTACTTACGTGGTTTTGGATATCAAGGCGGAGGTTCCCGACAAAGTTGGAACCGCGGCGTCAATGATATGAGTTTCGGAGCTGACTACAAAGATTCGATGACGAAACCAGGACCATGGACCATGAACTTGGGTGGATTTGGTGAGACATTGCCGTACCACGAGAACAAAATGTATTTGGATCTTACCACAAAAGATAAGTGGGGCATTCCCGTAGTTGTATTTGACGCAGAATTCAAAGAAAATGAAATGAAAATGCGGAAAGACATGATGGAAGATGCCAAAGAGATGTTGGAAAGCGCAGGCTTGAAAAACGTTCGCGCATTCGACAATGGTTCATACCCAGGTATGGCGATTCACGAAATGGGAACTGCTCGCATGGGCCGTGATCCAAAAACTTCTGTGTTAAATGGGAACAACCAATTGCACGGCGTGAAGAACGTATTTGTGACGGATGGCGCTTGTATGACTTCTACGTCATGTGTAAATCCTTCGTTGACTTACATGGCCCTAACGGCGCGTGCCGCCGACTTTGCCGTAAAAGAAAGTAAAAAGAAACACCTATAATGAAAATGGGCTTCGGCCCATTTTTTTTACTTATGAAAAAAATACTAGGAACAATCGGATTATTAAGCTTAGGTTTAAGCGCGATGGCCCAATATCCCACCATCGGGAAAATCCATCGCTATGATGCAGGATTAGATGCGTTATTAGACACAACAGCCAAAATCGAAATTGTAGCGCAAGGATTTACGTGGTCCGAAGGCCCTGTTTGGGTAAAAAAAGAAGGCTATTTACTTTTCACCGACGTACCCGAAAACACCATTCATAAGTGGTCAGAGGCCAAAGGACTCGAAGTATTCCTAAAACCCGCAGGATATACTGGCACAGGGGTTTACTCGGAGGAACCCGGAGCAAACGGCTTGATTATTAATACAAAAGGAAACTTGGTATCCTGTGAACATGGAGATCGTCGGATTGCGGAAATGCCCCTGAATCATCCGGATCAGAAAAAAACCTTGGCACATACCTACGAAGGAAAGCAACTGAATAGTCCCAATGACCTCGTACAAAAGAAATCAGGCGACTACTATTTTACAGACCCACCCTACGGATTACCCGGTCGGGGCAAACCTGAACCTGCCAAGGAACTCGATTTTCAAGGGGTATACCGAATCAATACGAAAGGTGAAATCAGCTTACAGATCAAGGATTTAAGCCGACCGAATGGACTCGCATTCAATCCAGATGAAAGTATTTTGTATGTAGGAACCTCGGAACGCCCCACGCTGATTAATGCCTACCCGGTGGATAAAGCTGGAAATTTGGGTGAGAGCAAATTATTTTTTGATGCAGCAGAACTAGCCAAGGAAGGCATCAGGGGTGGTTACGATGGGATGAAAGTAGATACGAAAGGAAATGTATGGACAACAGGTCCGGGTGGTGTATTAATCATCAACTCAGCTGGAAAATTATTAGGTCGAATCGCTACAGGGAATCGTAATTCGAATGTGGCCTTTGGTGGTGCCGACGGGAAATATGTGTTCATTACGTCAGACATGAACTTATTACGTATTAAAATAAAATAGGGGGCTTGTGCCCCCTATTTCTTTTACAATTCTTTGATTTTAATATTTCGGTACCAAACGGGATTTCCATGATCTTGTAAAGCAATACGACCTTGCATATTCACACCGAAACCTGGCATCGTCTTGAATTTAGATCCGGCAATCATCGCCTTCCAATTCGCATCATCCGTACGTGTTTCCACAACCTTTGCACCATTTAAATATAATTGCAATAAACCTCGGTTATTAACGATACGGGCTGTATTCCATTCGCCTACTGGCTTGGTCACATTGACCGACGATTTAATCAGATCATATAAATCTCCTGAATTATGTTTGATGATCTTCCCATCCGGATGACCCGCATCGTCAAGCACCTGCATCTCAGGACCTGTATTATACGTACTGTGGTATTTTACGGGATCTTCCGTTACGTTGAAGATAATTCCACTATTTCCATTCGGTGAGATTTTCCAATCCACAGAAAAATCATAATTCACATATTCCGCGTCGGTGATTAAATCGCCACCGTCTTTTTTGGCTAAATCAAAACCAATGATGCCATTTTCGATGGTCCAAGAGGCCCCAACTTTACCCGGTTTTCCGTACGTATGCCAACCCGTGAAAGTCTTTCCGTCGAATAATAATTTGTACCCATCTTTCTTTTCTTGTTTCGAAAGCGAGTTAAGTCCTTGCCCGAATGCCATCAAACCTGATGCCATACATGCGCAAATCAATATCAATTTTTTCATGAGGATAAATAAGTTTACGATTTACAATACTAAAAAAAGAATTCAATACTTGTATCCCGTGGGAATGAAAATCCGCCTGAAGCTGCAAATTAATTCGTAAATTGCATGCTTATTCAACACACGCATGAAAACCAAAGTTAGTCTAAAGCCATCCATCAATATTGTTACACTCGGTTGTTCCAAAAACCTAGTTGACTCCGAAGTCCTTTTTACCCAGTTAAAAGGAAACGGCTTGGAAGTGACACACGAGGCAAAAAAAGACACAGCAAACATTGTTGTAGTGAATACATGCGGGTTTATTGACAATGCTAAACAAGAATCAATCGATACCATTTTGCGTTATGCAGATGCCAAAGAAGCTGGTAAGATTGACAAATTATACGTCACAGGTTGCTTATCGCACCGCTACAAAGACGACTTAGAACGTGAAATCCCGATGGTCGATTCGTTCTTCGGAACCAATGAATTACCTCGCTTACTGAAAGCTTTAAAGGCCGACTACAAGCATGAGCTGGTTGGAGAACGTTTATTAACAACGCCAGCACATTATGCTTATTTAAAAATTGCAGAAGGTTGCGACCGCCCATGTAGTTTCTGTGCAATTCCCATCATGCGTGGTGGACACGTTTCTCGTCCGATGGATGAATTAGTCAAAGAGGCTAGCTCGTTAGCCAAGAAAGGAACGAAGGAATTAATCCTTATCGCCCAAGATTTGACCTTTTATGGCTTGGATTTGAAGGGTGAGGGGAAATCCGGCCGACAATTAAAAGAATTATTAGAACGCCTTTCTGATGTCCAAGGCATCGAATGGATTCGTTTACAATATGCTTATCCCGCTGGTTTCCCGATGGAAATTTTGCAAACCATGGCGGAACGCGAAAACATCTGTAAGTACTTGGATATGCCGCTTCAAAGTGGATCCGATGCGATGCTAAAGCACATGCGCCGTGGAATTACACGCGAGAAAACAGAACAATTAATCACGGATATCCGTGAAAAAGTACCTGGAATTGCTTTGCGAACAACCTTAATTTCGGGCTATCCAGGCGAAACGGATGCTGATTTTGAAGAGACCTATTCCTTTGTAGAGCGTATGCGTTTTGACCGTTTAGGTATTTTTAATTATTCACACGAAGAAAATACGCATGCCTATTCTGTTCAGGATGATGTACCCGAAGAGGTAAAACAAGAGCGTTCGGATGAGATTATGGCGCTCCAACAAGGTATTTCGGAGGAATTGAATCAAACGAAGATTGGCCAAACTTTCAAGGTTATGGTCGATCGCAAGGAAAGTGGATTCTTTGTGGGGCGTACCGAACACGATTCCCCAGAGGTAGACAATGAAGTGTTAATTCCAGCAGAACAATTTGCCCGTCAGGGAGATTTTGTTCAAGTGAAAATCAACAAGGCTGAAGAATTCGACTTGTACGGCGATATCGTTTCTTAATAACGGGGGATGGAATCATCCACCTCGCGTGACCACGCATCAATGCCGCCAGCTAAATTAATGAGGTGCTCAAAACCTAGTTGGTGCAGGTGCTTGATTACAAACATGGAACGCATTCCGTGGTGGCAAACAACTAAACCGGGTACATCGCGCGGAATTAAGTCAATTTGCAATTGGTTCATCGACATCAAAATCGATCCTGCTATATTCGCCTCCTCCCATTCATAAGGTTCGCGAATATCCAACACAAACTGAATACGGCCCTTCAATATTGCTTCAGAAGCTTCGATAGGCATCATCTCCACAGGTATCCATTCCTTCGCAGGAAATATGCGTTCCTCCGCATCCGGAGCACGTTCCATCCGGAATTGATGCATGCGCATCGAGCGAACATCCCAGCGTAACAAATGATTTTGGGCGGGTGAAGATAGCCCAGCCAGATAAAAAATAACCTCTTTGGCCTGCATAAGTCCCATCATACCCGGTAAGAAGCCAAGCACACCTGCTTCATTACACGTTGGAATTTCCCCTGCAGAAGGCTCGTCGGGGAACAAACAACGATACGTAGGCCCAGTACCAAAGGCATTGCAAACAGCCAGTTGGCCTTCCCACGTGTGGATTGCAGCATATACAAATGCCTTGCCATATTTGACGCAAGCATCGTTAATCAAATAGCGGGTATCAAAATTATCGGTACAATCCACGACTAAATCAACTGATTCTACAAGCGGATAATTTGTAATGGAAAATTTCTCTGCAATCGCTTCAACCTGCACTTCGGGATTCAATGCCTCTACGTAGGCTTTGGCCATTAAAACCTTCGATTGACCGATTTGATCTGTTTGGTAAATGGTTTGTCGGCCTAAATTACTCAAATCCACCGCATCGTGGTCGATGAGCGTTAGTTTCCCCACACCAGCGGCAGCGAGGTAAGGAATCACGCTTACGCCCAGGCCACCTGCTCCGACAATCAAGACGTGCGCTTGCTTGAGCCGCAATTGTTTTGCCTCATCCCATTCGGGAATGGCCAATTGCTTTTGATAACGTGTAAATTCAGCTGAGCTTAACATGGGCAAATAAAAAAAGCCTCCTTGGTTTCAAGGAGGCTAATTTCGGTAAAAATCTTGATATAATTAGATCGACAAAGTACCCTTACGAGCAGATGCGATTAATGTTTTCTCGAAACCGTTTTTGTTGATCGTACGAATTGCTTTCGCAGATACTTTCATACGAACCCAAACACCTTCAGACTCTAAGAAAAATTTCTTTGTCTGTAAGTTCGGATAAAACTTACGTTTTGTCTTATTGTTCGCGTGTGATACGTTGTTACCTACACGAGTTCTCTTTCCAGTTAATTGACAAACCTTTGCCATAATAAGTTATTTTTAAAATTGAATGCGATTCTAAAATGGTTTCCCCTAAAGGGATTGCAAAAGTAGGAAATATTTTGAAAAATCCCAAAGGTCTTTACAAAATTTATAAAATGCCTTGGATTGTGTATCTTTGAGCCATGGCAAAGCGAAAAACCGACGAATCCGTTAGCAAGAAAATCATCTCTTCCCTGATCTGGTTAGGAACCTTGCCATTGTGCCTTTACACCCTACTGACCTATTTATTTAGCTATTCGCTGATCGTAGACCATTGGCTTGCAGGCTTCATTATGATGACCCTGCCTTACGCGCAAGTGCTCTGTTTAATTTCTTTGATTTATTGGATTTTTCGTCGGGCCAAACGCGCCTTATTACCCCTGATTGTGCTTGCCTTAGGTTACGGATTTATTCCACGAAGTATTGTTTGGAATACAGCCAAACCCGCCACAAAAAAAGACCTTCGCGTACTGAGTTACAATGTCTATGGCATGTACTCCAATAATTATAGTGGAAATGAAGAAAAGGTCAAGGCCTTAAAAAGTTTCATGTTGGAATACCAAGCGGATGTAAAATGCTTTCAAGAATTCTATTCCCATGCGGATCGAAAGGCTTATCGGAGCATCAACATGATGAAGGAATCCTATCCCCATTATGCGTTTATTCCCTTGAAAGAAGATTTTTTTGAAGCCAAAGAAAAAATGGGTTTGGCCATTTTCTCTAAATACCCCATTATCCATCAAGCAGGTAAACAATTTGGCAATTCGGCCAACGGTTATTTGTATGCAGATATCGTCGCCAAGGAGGACACCTTTCGCATCATTAATGTTCAATTGTGGTCGATGGGGATTCGGGTGGGACGCGTAACAGGTAAAATTCGGGACCAAGATTATGAGGATGCCAAAAAAGAAGGCCGAGGCATCATGAATTCATTGCGCAAAGGCTTCATCCATCACAAAGATGAAATGTCGCAAATTAATCGCTTGATTCAAGAAAGTATGTATCCGGTGATTGTCGTGGGTGATTTAAATGAAACGCCTTATGGCTGGGCATATGGAACGTTGCGAGAGCGCTTGAAAAACTCCTTTGAGGAAGCTGGCCGCGGATTTGGCTTTACCTTGAATAGAAGCCCATTTATCGTTCGCATCGACAATCAATTTTATTCAAACGATTTTGAGGTAAAACAATTCGTTACGCTTCGTAACATTACCTATTCAGACCACTTTCCTATTGCCGCAGATTACGAATTAAAATAGGGGGCGTAAGGAAAACTGCACCAACTGATATGAATTGCCTCGACGTAGAAGCATTTCAATCCGTTTTCCTTCTTTTTTCTTTAACAGGTGGTAGATTTCCCCCAAGCGATAATTGCCCGCTCGAACCCGATTGATTAGTAAAATTTCATCCCCAGGCAATACACCAGCCTCCTCGGCGGGCGAATGCTCTTCTACATACTCAACAAAGAAGTTTCTAAATTGTGGCCCTGTTGCCCGCAAACCTAATCCTGATAAACCCAATTCAAACTTTTGCTTCCACATACGCGCAATCGGTTTAAATACGACATATTGGTCTAGGTAGTGAAATGTGACAACAAACCGACGGAAAAATTCACCCCCAAGACTTCCCTGCACGCGGCTTGTATCCTTTGAAAACTTACTGACAGGAAAAGCAGCAGGAACATTTGACCAAATCCAAGGCCCTAAACGCACGCGGGGAACACGTCCCATTTTTCCCATGATGGCACCATTCAAGCCTTTCCCTAGGTTGACGGGTTTTGCCGAAAATTGAAATAGGGTCGAATCGACTCCGCTATCTTCCAAAAACAAGACATGCCCAGCACCCGAGTCCAATAATAATCGATTGGGCATTGGGCCTATTTTACTTTGTATCTCCGCTGCCTGCAAATAGGGTTTATTGTCGTGCAAGGCAATTGGAAATCGGATCCCATCCCGTTTTTTGTAGCGATAATTTTCTGCCTGCCTCAAAATGAGTCGCTGCCTGGCATAATCGATTGTGACGACCAAATTTGAAAATAACTCATAGCCCAAAACACCTTGAATTTTGGTACCCACATAATCCGAAAGATTTAATTGATCACTGGATACATAGATTAAGTTTTGATGATGAGCCGCAGCTTGACCTATTTGTAATTTGACGTCGATGATGACTTGAGCTTGAATCGAAGGCCCATCCCCTAAGCCTAGTAATTCAATTTGACGAATAGGTTTAATCCCCAATATGCCAAACACAGTTGTGTCCGTTAACAAAGTAGTCCCTAAACCCGTATCAACTAAAAACCGCAAGGTATCAGAGGCATTAATTTTCAGGGGTATAACAACTAAATTTGCATGTAGCTCAAAGGGAACCTCTACTTTTTTTTGCTTTGTGGGCCAATGAAATCCTAAACCAAATTCTTTCAAAGAATCCAACGTTCGACCATCACCTTTGGAGGCGTGTACAAATAGTCCCAAAAAGATTGCAATCCAAGCTGTTCGCATGACACCTAAATCTACTCAGGTAAAACGAAAAAATCATCTATTTTTGTCTTAGCCATGCAGAAAAAATCAAGTAATCAATTATGGAAAGTACTGGGCACCAGCTTTGGTGTGGCAGTTACCCTGGGAGGAACGGTGGGAACCGGCATTTTACGCAAACCAGGGCCTATCGCGGAACTCTTACATAATCCTTCGCTCATTATCGGCTTATGGGTTCTTGTTGCGATATATGCGCTTTTAGGCGTGAGCTGTGTGCTTGAATTAAGCCTTTCTATCCCGAAGGCTGGCGCCTGGTATGGCTATGCTGAACGGGCTTTCGGACGCTACATCGGTTTCCTCGTTGGGCTTAGTTCTTGGCTTGGGACAGTCACCGCTTTAGGATTCGGGTCTTATACTTGTAGCGAATACCTTTCGATTCTGTTCCCTAGCCTGCAAGATTATGTCTTGTATTGCGCCCTATTTATCTTACTTCTCCTCTGGTTTTTTCACCAAATGGGTGTCGTTTTAGCCGGGAAATCACAAGAATGGCTTAGTGGAATTAAAGCACTAGCGCTCATCGGATTCATAATCATTTGTTTTACACAAGGAGATGGTGGCACTTGGCAGGCAAGCCCTGCAGCACCGCGTGGATTACCCCTTTGGTCGGGGATCCTGACCGCTTTGCTATCCATTTTCTATGCCTTCGACGGTTGGCACACCGCCGCCTATTTCACCGAAGAAAACAAAGACCCCGTAAAAAGTATGCCCAAATCGATGTTTATTGGAGTCATTGTGGTCGCTGTCATCTACATCCTCATCAATGTGGGTATTCTTAATACACTCGCATGGGCGGAGTTAAGCCAAAGTAAATTGGCAGCCGCAGATGCCATGCAAAAGGTTCTAGGTGCTCAAACGGGCCGCTGGGTAACTACTTTTTTGATGTTGAGCATCTTGGGTATACTAAACACTCAGGTCATGTTTGCACCTCGCGTTATTTTCTCGATGAGTCGGGATGGTCTATTTTTTACGGGCGCTGGTAAAGTAAATGCACAAGGCAGTCCCACAGTGGCCACGCACATGACGGTTGGGTTAGCTTGTGTGTTTTTGGTGAGTAGTCAGTCCATCAGCGACCGACTTTCAGACATTGCCACCTTCTTTTTTGTAGCTAGCTATTTGGCTGGATTTGCTTCGCTTTTACGCTTAAGAAAAACAGAACCGAACTTGAATCGTCCCTATCGCGTTTGGGCTTACCCCTTTATGCCACTGCTACTCGTTTTAATTTCGAGTTTGTTTTTAGCAGGCACACTCATTCAAAACACATCGAGCATCCCTTTTGTCATCGGATTTTTCGCAATCAGTTACCTGATTTATCGTTTTGGGCTAATGAAGCGTGTTAAGTAAACGCATGACATCTTGTTTCATGGAAGCAATGGATCGGTTTCCTAAATTACACATAATGGCAAAAACATACATTTTCCCATGTGCGTTGAGGTAATAGCCCGCCAAATTATAGGTGTTGCCAAATGACCCCGACTTCGCATAAAAACGCGAATTAACAGCATCAGGAGCCATTTTACGAATTGTTCCCGTTCGACCCGATTCGGGTAAAAGTTTGAATAATCGAGCTTCACTTACTTCATCTTTCAACTTCAACAGGACAGTAACCAAATCTTTCGGACGCATCAAATTATAGCGCGAAAGACCTGAACCATCTACCCATTTCAAAGGCAATAAAAGTGAATCTTCTTTTTTCAGGTTCTCAATGATCTTGCTCGTAGGCCCAGCCCAATTTTTCTGTGCTGCCATTAAATACATCAACTGTTCCGCAATTTGATTATCACTGAAATGCAACATCGGGAGATATAGACTATCCGTTTTACCTGCGTAAGCTAAAACAGCACGTCCATCATATGCTTTGGGGAAATGATAAACCTGCTTTCCTAGCTCAAAACTCAATAAATCGGCAGTTTGACTAGATGAAGTTATGAAGGGCACCGCGGTAATTGGCATGGTTTGAACTTGGGGTATCTCAAATGCATTGGCATTCCGATCACGTCGAACGCCCAAACTTTTACCGGTTTTTACCCGCTGCGTAAAATAAGTCGGCGAAACCACTACCTCCCCATCCTGTACGGAAAATCGTACCTGATTATTGTACATCGGAATGGATGCAATCTCGGCAGAATAAGCATCCGCATAATCGTCCCAAGCCCAGCCACTCCCTAAAGGACGAACATTTTCATCGGAATCAGCCAAGACCAATACTTTATTCGTCGAACGCAGTTTTCGTAACAAGGCATCTCCATGTAAATCCGGGTGCAATAAACTGGGATCGCCAGTCCCCCAGAAATAAAGAGTATCTGACGTTTCTAAATACCGATAAGTAGGAATAGAATCAGGTAAAATACGGTTCGCTTCTAAGAAAGTAAGCAATTTGACATTCGATGCAGGCATGAAATACTGGTCGGCATGCTGCTGAAAAACAACTTTTCCTGACGCTGCTTCTTGAATTAAGACACCGGTCGACTGTTCATCAAGCTGCCCCTTTTTGAAAGCTTTATTCATTCGGGTACTTGTACATGATGCGGCCAAGCAGCTAAGGAACGCGAGGTATGCCAATAGTTTCATAACTTAAAGGTAAAAAAAATCTGTATTTTCGTGCTTAAATTCCTGAAATGCTCGTAGGTTTTGTCATCTTTTATTTAGTGCTCAACTTGGCTGTTGGCTGGTTTGCCAGCACGAAAGTGCGGACAACGACAGATTTCGTTTTGGCTGGCAGAACCTTATCCTTTGGATTAGCAACCATGGTCACATTCGCCACTTGGTTTGGTTCAGAAACGATGCTGGGTGCTCCACGCGAATTTGTTCATGGTGGATTATATGCTGTCATCGAGGAACCCTTCGGTGCCGCTTTGGGATTATTCATCGTAGGCGCCATTTACGCCCGCAAACTATATCCACTCCCTGTTTTAACCTTTAGTGATTTCTTCCGAATTCGATTTGGGGCTTTATCTGAAAAAATATCAGCCTTGGTCATGATTCCTTCCTATTTTGGATGGATATCTGCTCAGCTCGTTGCTTTAGGGCTCACCTTACACCTTTTACTTCCCATCAGCACGGAAATGGGCATTGTCATTGGATCACTATTGGTCATGACCTATACACTCATGGGTGGCATGTGGTCAATCTCCATTACCGACTTCCTCCATAACATCATCTTGATTGTGGGCTTGTTAATTTTAGCCTATTTACTACTTGATAAAATTCCAGATTGGGGGGTATTTATCGACCAACAGCCTCAAGGTTTTTTCCGATTCACCCCGCAAACAAATACGTGGGTTGAATGGCTTCAGTACATTGGGGCTTGGATGGTCATCGGACTGGGTAGCATTCCCCAACAAGACATTTTCCAACGGGTCATGTCAGCAAAAAGCAGCCCAATTGCAGCCAAAGCAAGTATTGCAGCAGGAACGATGTATTTGACAATCGCGATGCTACCCTTATTGATTGGTCTTATAGGCGTGCGATTATACCCCAGTTTATTAGCGGACGATACTTTACTCATCCCGCATTTGGTGATGCGTTTCATGCCGTATGGAATCCAAATTTTGTTTTTAGGCGCCTTACTTTCGGCTTTGTTAAGCACGACAAGTGGTGCGATTTTAGCGCCCGCATCGGTATTAGGAGAGAATCTTTGGAAGCCATTGTTAAAGCACCCATCCGACAAAAAAGTATTGGGAATTATTCGCCTTTCGGTGGTATTCATTACGCTGGCGTGTATTTGGATGGCCGTGAGCCGACAAAACATATTTGAACTTGTGGGCGAAGCGTCAGCTTTCAGTTTGGTTTCCTTGTTCATCCCGTTGAATGCAGGGTTATGGTGGAAAAAGGCCAATGCCATGGGCAGCCACTTGAGTATGCTTTTGGGTCTTTGTATTTGGGCCTACTTTCATTTTGTTCAGCCATCCGAGATTCCCGCCATTTGGTTTGGACTCCTAGCGAGTGTATTCGGTTTGCTTGTGGGTACCTATGGATTCCCTAGACCAACCAAGGTTGCTGAATAGTTCCGATGTATTTTCCTTTTTGTTGAGTCAATAGCAAATCAAGCAAATTTTCACCTACGTTGGGATACATGGTCACGTGTGCAATTTGTTCAATCGGCATCCATAAGACCTCCATCGCACTCGTTTCATCCGCTTGTAATTCAGGAATACCCGCGAGTAATTCGCCTTCAAAAAGGATGTGTAAAACATCATCTCGTTGTTCGCTACCACTTACTTGGCCCATGACGAGCATTTCACCAACTTCCACATCAATGCCTAATTCTTCCATGCATTCACGTGCAATGGTTTCACTTAGTAATTCGCCTGGATCTGGATTACCTCCGGGAAGATTATAAATAAAATGGTCCCCGTACTGATATTTCATGACGAGTAAATGATTGTTTTCAATTAACACTAGGGCTGGTCTGCAACGCATAAATTAGGGTAATACACTTTAAATTAACATTATTTTTCGAATTGTCCTACCTTTGTATCGCTAAAACCTGCCAAATGACCGTACAAGACGTTTGCAATTCCATGGAAACATGGGCGCCATTAAGTTGGCAAGAGTCCTATGACAACGCTGGCCTCCTTTGCGGAAGCCGATCTCAGCCTGTTTCGGGTGTATTAATTAGCCTAGATTGTACAGAATCTGTGGTTCAAGAGGCCATCGAGAAAGGCTGCAACATGATTGTCGCACACCACCCCATCATCTTTAAAGGGCTAAAATCGTTGACCGGCAAGGATTATGTGGAACGGACGATGATTTTGGCCATCAAAAACGATATTGCAATCTACGCGAGTCATACGAATTTAGATCATGCACCGAAGGGGGTTAGTTTCCAGTTAGCACAAAAATTGAATTTAATAGATGGCCGTGTTTTACGCCCATTTAAGCAAGCCTTAAAGCAATTAACCTACTTCGTACCTACAGAAGCAGCTGAAGCAACGCGTAAAGCCTTACATGCAGCCGGAGCGGGGAACATCGGAAACTACTCGGAATGCAGTTTTAGTCAAGAAGGAACTGGACGATTTACACCGAACGAGCTTGCAAATCCAACGATTGGAAAAAGTAATCAAGCGGAGCAAGTCAAAGAAGAGCAAATACAATTGATTTATCCGGCACATTTGGAAAGTCGGATACTTAACGCATTGAAATCCGCGCACCCCTACGAGGAGGTGGCCTATTACATTCAAGGATTAGACAATACGTGGGATGAAGTGGGATCAGGCTATATCGCAGAATTACCCAAAGCAATGGATGCTTCATCATTCAGCACCTATTTAAAAGAACAGTTAGGCTTGAGCCATTTCCGACATACCGCCTGGCTTAGTCGACCGATTAAGCGCATTGCAATGTGTGGAGGAGCAGGAAGTTTTCTTCTCGCGGACGCAATTAAAGCCGGAGCGGATGTATTTATCAGTGGGGATTTCAAATATCATGAATTCTTTGATGCAGAAAATCATTGCACTATTTGCGATATAGGCCATTATGAATCAGAAGTCATGATAAAGGATGCAATCCATGCTTATTTATCAAATAATTTTAGTACTTTTGCCGTTCTGAAAAGTATGACCAACAGCAATCCTGTGAGTTATGCTTAATTTTAGAGCGAATTAATAATTCAAACGCAACAAGAAGAATGGCTACAGTTACCGAAACTACAATTGCCCAAAAGTTAGAAGCATTATTAAAGCTTCAAACCATTGATTCAGCCTTAGACAATATCAAGAAAGTAAGAGGTGATTTACCTGAAGAGGTTCGTGATTTAGAGGATGAGATCGCTGGTTTAGAAACACGATTAACGAAATTCCAAGCGGAAATCAGTTCATTCGAAGAGCAAATCTCGAATTACAAAATTTCTAAAAAGGATTCAGATAAGCTTATTGTTAAGTACAAGGAGCAACAAATGAATGTCCGCAACAACCGCGAATTCGATGCGATTTCAAAAGAAATCGAATTACAAGGTTTAGAAATGGAAATTGCTGATAAGCGCATTAAAGAAATCGATTTCAAAGTATTGAACAAAAACGATGAAGTCGCTAGCGTAGAATCTAATTTACACGAGCGCAAAAAAGATCTTGAAATCAAACAAAAAGAATTAGAGGTAATCATCGGCGAAAGCGAAGAAGATGAGCAAAAATTCTTAAAAGATCGCGATAAAGCGTTGAAGAGCGTAGAAGAGCGTTTGTTGAAATCTTACACAAAATTACGCGACAACGCGATCAACGGCCTAGCGGTTGTGATGGTGAAGCGTGGTGCTTGTGGCGGATGTTTCAGCTCAGTACCTCCACAACGTCAAACAGACATCAAAGACAAGAAGAAATTGATCGTTTGTGAGCATTGCGGACGTATTTTAGCCGGTGTTGAGGATCCAATCCCAGCGCCAGAAAAAGAGAAAAAACCACGTGGTAAAGCTGCAACTGCAGCAGCAGCGGCAGCAGCCGCAGCAGCAGTTCCTGCTGAATAAGCTCAAAGCATAATTATGAAAAAGCCTAACTTCACGTTAGGCTTTTTTTTATGCCCTTTGAAAATCCTGCCCAACAAAAAAAGCTCAGCCTTCCGACTGAGCTTTTTTGAATGAAGCGTATTACTTATTTCTTTAACATCCCTAAAAGGGCGCTTAGTTTATCTTTCATATCCTTGCGATCTACGATGAAATCAAGGAAGCCGTGATCTAAGACGAAGTCGGCACTTTGGAAACCCTTTGGCAAATCCTTACCAATTGTCTCCTTAATGACACGTGGACCAGCAAAACCGATTAAGGCACCAGGCTCTGCGATATTGAAATCACCCAACATAGCAAAAGAAGCGGTAACACCACCCGTTGTAGGATCAGTTAATAATGAGATGTATGGAATTTTTGCTTCCGCTAAAAGCGCTAGACGTGCAGATGTTTTCGCCATTTGCATTAACGAAAAACCAGCCTCCATCATACGCGCACCACCTGAACGAGAAATCATTAAGAACGGAATGCCTGTTTTCAGCGAATGATCAATGGCACGCGAAATCTTCTCTCCTACTACTGAACCCATCGAACCACCAATGAAACTAAAGTCCATCGCCGCAATCGTAATAGGCATACCATTCATATCGCCGTAGGCTGCACGAACGGCATCTTTCAAGCCTGTTTTATGCTCGGTCGCTACCACACGATCCGTATATTTTTTCGTATCGGTAAAGTTCAAGGGATCACCAGAACTCAACATCGGATCCAATTCTGTGTAACGAGACTGATCAAATAATAACTCAAAATACTCTTGAGAACCAATTTTTTCGTGGTAATTACAGCTTGAACAAGTAAATGCAAATAAGCGGTGCTCGCGCGTATGCAACGCCTTTTTACAAGACGGACATTGATACCAAAGTCCATCGGGCGCTTCACGTTTAAATTCGGTGGGAGTCTGAATCCCTTTATCTTTTCTTGTAAACCAAGACATACTGCTAAATTAAAATGTTCGCAAAGATAATTAAAAAGGCATTAGCTTCCTTATTTGACCATCACAAATCGCTTCAATACCACTTGATTTTGCACCTGCAATTGCAAAGCATAGGTGCCTGAACTCAAATAAGATAGGTCTATTTGCTGCTCGAATCGATTGCTTTGGGTCTGGTAGCTTTGATTAAAAACAGATCGTCCCTGCAAATCAATCACGCGCAAGGCAAGACCATTTAACTCCGCTGCTTGCTCATAAACCACCTTCAAAGTACCAGCACTCGGATTGGGGGAAATCTGCAAACCGCTTGATATGGCAGTAGGTTCAATCGCTAAAATGGGATCAACTTTAGGTCCTTGAATTTTCAAATTATCAACAGCCCAGCCCCAGCCATGTGCACCCACATCAGCATGCAATCGGAATCGAATCACCACTTCATCATTGACCTTAAAATTACCTGATGCGAGCAAATCAATTTCATGATTTTTCACAAGTGAACTCGTCGCAATTGCCGTTGAATTCCCATCGGCGTCTCCCGCACTATTGTACTTGGCTAACCAGGCTGCCTGTAAACTTGCATCCCAACCGTTGGCAAAATTAGACCAGGTCTTCCCTTGGTCTTTTGAACCTTGAACAATGACATAATCATAAAAACCCCGATTCACACTTCCATCCGCATTTAAAAAGGATTCTCCGGCATCTCCCGGTTCGACCAAAACAATCTCATCAAACGATAATTTAGGATTTTCAGCGCTTATTTTGATGGGTTTTAACAGCAAGGCGTCGTTATTCGTAAACTTATCAGATCCTCCGGCACCATCATACGATTCTTCATTTCCATCGGCATACGGGTGTGCAGAATGCAGCGCAACACTGGAGAAACCCGTTGTTTGTATAAGTTCGAATCCTTTCAAAAAGAAATCACCCGCTGGATTCGAATCAAAATTTTGAACATAGGTTGACACAGGGTCAGCCAAAGCTAAGACCTTGAAATCATAATAGCCACTGGAAGGAAGATAAACTACATTTGATACCTTTGCTGCATCAGCCACCACCACACGATATCGAATAACATCACCAGCCTTCAATTGACCTGCTGTAAAATTAAATGCGGTCGAATAACTGAATGTTTCACCCGAAACTTTCGTGAAGTTTTGCCGTATAAATGCCGCGCCATTGATAGAATACTCCAAATAAACAGCCGAAATTCCAATATTATCCGAAGTCAACAATATAGGTAAGGCAATGGTATTCTGCGTGTTAAAGATGTATTTCAGTGGATTGGCATAAATGACAACGGGTTTTACCGTATCCGCACCAATGGTAAAATCGTAATAACTACCAAAATTTGTACCTGAAATCACCGGTGCCTGCGCGGGTGTGGTAAATTTCTTCCCACCAGCATCATTGGCAGTCCAATAATAGTTGATCTTCCGCGTTGCATTAGACTTAGGCAAGGTATATGTGTATGTATTACCCGATTTCACCAAAGGCACCGAAGTCGCAGATAAAATACTTTTATCGATCGCCATCATCAACTTGACCGAAGATTCATTGATCAAGGTATCCGAATAGACCTTCGCCGAAAAAATAATATCCTTGCTTACGTCTTCAGTATCACTGTAATTCTCTGCAATAATATTTGAGGAAGCCCAGCCAAAATCATTAAATGCCCCAAGTACAATAGGGCCAATGTCGCGCGTTAACTCACCACGCGCAATTTGAGGCGTCATCAAAGCATTCGGATCACCTACTTTGTAGGTTGCTTGATCGACGTGGTAGGTACTTGAGCCTTCTGAATAATTATTGGGCGCGTATAGTTTAGCTTTCGCACCATTTAATCGAGCAATGGATGACGAATTCAAAAATAAAGCGCCAGATGTCAACTGCGTTTTTAAGGCAGCGGAAGGGTTTTCGATTTGGCTAGTATCCGCCAAGGATACTTGGTCCGCATTCACCATGAATTGATCAAATATGCCAGGATAACCATATCCGGCCTTTGTATTATCGCTAGAGGACAAACCCATTTGACCAATAAATCCTAGTCCATGACCAAACTCATGCAACACAACTGAATAAAGGTCTATTTGATTTACCTTCGGGACTCCATCCGTGGCCGTATACCAATCTGTAAAGTCAGAATTAAACGTTGCTACAATATCAGGATTCGCCCCATTTAAATTCTTATGTGCCATTTTCTCAGCCAAAGCTACTGGATACCACGTATTCAAGCGATCACAGCCTACAAAATTCCGAACATTGGTGGATGCACCCGCACTTCCTAATACGCCTGCTGCCAAGGATTTCCATCGGACATAAATATTGATTGGTACATCGGAATTCAAAGTCGTCGCCCAAAGATTGGCAGCACGCTCAAAGATTGTTTTGATATCCTCCGGAGGAGCCGTTTCATAGGTGATAAGTACCTGCGTTCCTGCTTTCACTTGTTGCAGGGATTGGGTTGCTCGCGCATTCCGATTTTGAATTTCGTCTAGCATACGCTCCGAATAACCTGCAGGAAGTTCCCGATGAATTCCCGATTTTTCTGGGGTATATTCTTCTACGATTAAGCCCGGCTTAAACTCCATTTTATTTTTTTGGGCAAAGAGATTACTTGCACAGCCCAACAACATTAACAATACATATTTTTTCATAACGCGCGTAGCTAGTGATTAAGAAATTCTTTCTTGTAAGTGTTCAAACAAATCGACGAAATCGGCCGCAATCCATTGCGTGTGGGCTAATTCCTCCGCCGTATGGGAAGTGGTTATACCGACAACCTGCATACCTGCATTCAATCCAGCTGCAATCCCTTGCAACGAATCTTCAATTACCCAGCAATCCGCAGGATCTACGCCTACAAGCGCTGCCGCTTTTAAGTAAATCTCAGGATCCGGTTTTCCTTTACGAACTTCGGCTCCGCCAATGATTGCATCAAATTGATCCCGAATACCTAAACCGTCCACAATAAAATCGATGTTTCCGGGACCTGCTGAGGTTGCCAGGGCTGTCTTAATGCCATGCGCACGCAGCGCCTTTATAAATATTACTAAACCCGAAGCGGGCTTCATGTGTTCTCTGTAAAAACCGCGGTATAAAATTTCTTTTTCCTCTTCAAGCACCTCCACTTCAGCACGGCTCATTTCCTTTTTGTAGAACCACTCAAAGGTATCTTTGGAATTCATGCCATTCAATTCCCGATAAAAAACCTCGCGTGTCAATGGAATATTGTGACGTTCGCAAAATAACAACCAAGCATCAACGTGATAAGGTAAATTATCCACTACGACACCGTCCATGTCAAAAAGTACAGCTTTCATGTTTATAGGCTTAGGCTCAGGCCATCATAGGCCAAAAATACATTGGGAGGTAATTCTTGTTGGACCGCAGCATGTAAACCCATCATGTGGCTGATATGCGTAATATAGGCCTGCTCGGGTTGCACCTGAGCAATAACAGCTAAAGCTTCATCCAAGGTAAAATGCGAAATGTGTGGTGTTTTACGAAGGGCATTAATTACGAGGATTTTGGAACCTTTTATTTTTTCCAATTCATCATCCGCAATGAAATTCGCATCCGTGATGTAGGTAAAATCACCAAAACGAAACCCCAAAACATCCAAGAAATAATGCTTAACAAAGATGGGCGTAACCTGAACACCTTGAACGGAAAACGGCTGACCATCTAGCTCGTAAACATCTATCTCAGGTACACCGGGATATTTATTTTCATCAAAGGCATAGGCAAATTCGCGCTTTAATTGGTCAATTACTTGCGCGCGCGCATACAAGGGGATAGCCGATTGCTGAGCAAAATTAAATCCTCGAATATCATCAAGACCCGCGGTATGGTCCTTGTGTTCATGGGTAAACAATACGGCATCTACACGCTTAATCCCAGCCCGTAATATTTGTTGGCGAAAATCTGGCCCCGTATCGATGATGAAACTTTTGCCTTGCACTTGAATGTGCATGGAAACGCGTAAGCGTTGATCACGCGTGTCTTGCGAGGTACATACCTCGCAGGAACAAGCGATCATGGGAATCCCCTGTGACGTTCCAGTTCCTAAAAATTGTACCTGGATAGGGGACATAAATTTATTCAGTTAATGCCTTCACTTGAGAAACCAAGGCGTCAAAATTCAAGGGCTTCGCTAAAAAATCATCAAAACCTACTGCTTTGAAATCCTCCATCGTATAGTTTCTTGCATTTCCCGTTATTGCAATCATAGGGATCGCTGCTTTTTTCGCATCCGACAAGGCACGAACGGCTTTCGCACAATCCATCCCATCCATAACAGGCATATTGATATCCAACAAAAGAATATCAAAATCAGCTTTCGCCAATTCATCCAATACTTGTTGGCCATTTTTCACCGCATGAATTTCAAAATTTTGAAATTCTAAAATCTTACGAGCTAAATTTTGAATGACAGAACTGTCCTCAGCGATTAATACTTTTTTCATAAAATTCAATTTGATATTTTAAGGCTAAACCTCACATTCAAGTAAAAATAGAGAAACAAATGAACTTTACCAATAAAAAAAGCGACCCTTTTTGAGTCGCTTTTAAAATGAATTCAATTTCCTTATTTCACGTAAATAGAAACAGATGATTTGTCCCAATCCAAGGTAATCTGACCTGCAGGTGAAACACCAATCGTGAATTTCTCCGTCATAGCATGTTCACTCACTTTTCCTGTTACACGCAATACATCTTTCTCTGCTTTGTAGGTATATGCACCCCATTGCTTAGCATCACTGTTGAAAATTACGGTCCATTCTGTCTGACCAGGAATTGTGAACAGTGAATAAACACCTTTTGCTAAAGGTTTACCTTGTACCGTTACATCAGCAGAAAACTCGATGGTTGTCGCTTCATTCGCTCCCGTACGCCAAACTTCTCCAAAGGGAGCTAATGCCTTCGCATCTTTTGCGCCAAAGACCAAACGACCCTTTGCAGATGGTTGCGCATACTTGATCATCACTTCAGTTGTGCCTACTTTTTGAATAACGACAGCCGGTGGCGACGCAGGCGCTTTTTGAGCAAATGCACCGAATGTCATCACACTGAATAAAATAGCTAAATACTTTTTCATGGTTATATATGTTGTTTATGAATTACAAATTAAGCCAATAATTTAATTTTAACACGATAGCCCGATTACGAATTTGCATAATCTCAGGAAAATAGTTGTCGGTATATACCAAAAATAAATCCGATGCAGGCTTATATCGCCATTGTAGACGCGCATTTAAATTAATATTTTTCGTCTGCTGGTTCAACTGAAAAAAGGTGGCAAAAAACAGTTTATTCGAAAAGGTAATATCAACCTTAGGGCGAATGATCCAAAACTGAGACGATACTTTCTTCGCAAGCATTTTATCTGTACCTGGAATCTCCACATCTTGAATATCATTGTAATCCACCGCCACAGAAACACTTCCGTATGGCTGGAATCGATAGCCAATATCGGCAGTCAAACCTGTACGCCATCCGTTTCCAAAATAACCACCAAAACGAGAGGTCAAGGCATACGTAAATAACTTAATTGGGGAGGAACTGTAACGCGCATTCACCGCATACCAATCGTGCTCGGTGCCTCTTTTCAACGGGGCATTTCCCATCCGTGTCGCATCAAAATCATACAACAATTTGACGAAATCATACGATAGGTACAACCCAAATGTTGACCGATCCTTCATCGTACCGTCATAAGCAACATAGGTCGTGTTATCTGTGTAAGTACCCTGATTATTCCAATACGACATCGACATCAACTTTAAACTGGTATAAAACAGGTTGGTGTTTTTGTTTTTGGGGTAAAATATTTTGGCGGCTTCGGGTTGAATTTGAAGGTAATTTATCCGAGGCACATACCCCACTTCAGGATTATAGTGCTCCCCTACCCATTGCTCCTTGATTGAGAAAGCCCAGTTATTATCTGCATAGGCCAATGAGGCTGCTTGCGAAAAATCATTTCCTTGGTTCAACGGACTAATCGTTTTCGAATAAAAAAGCGAACCTGTCCAAAAATTATCTTTAGACGCTAAGTTATATTCAAACCCAACATCCCGGTTGTAAGGTTGGTAGCCATTGACTTTTTGTAAATCCGTATCAATAAAAGACTCTTTGTTGACCATATATACCCCAATATTCGAACGGGCAAATAGTTTTCGTTGCAAAGCAATCATCGAATAATTTTGGGTAGGGACTCCCTTCGAATCAATGCGTTGCGATTGCACATTCAACGCACCAATGCGCCAATCAGGATTCAACTTTCCACTGACACGTGCACCATAAGTTATGGGGGTCTGCTCATAAATACCGGTTTTGTTATTGAGCGCTAAGCCGATTCTACGAGAGAAAAAGGGACGAATACTCTCTGTCCCAAACCCATCAAACAAATCCGAATTCTCGATAAAAAATTGCCGCTTTTCAGGATAAAACAACTCAAATCGATCCAAATTCGTTTGTTGGCGATCCACATCCACTTGTGAAAAATCCGGATTCAAGGTCATGTCCAAATTCAAACCCGAATTGATGGCTACTTTGATATCTCCACCTAGTTGGTTTCGGAAATCATTCGGAGCGGCCGACTCGTAATTAGCCGACAATCCCGATAAGCCATAAGGGATGATGGAAACATTCTTTTTAGGAGCTGGGGGTGGCGTCTCCCAAACCAATACACCTGCGTAAGCCAAAGAGGCTGTGGGGAATTGTCGGGGAACTGGTGCCCAGGCCGACTTCTCTTTGGCCTTTAAATCGTAACGAGAAAAGTTGATTCCCCACCGCTTGACATTGTCTTTGTAACGAATTGATTTAAAGGGGATTGCGGCCTCAAAGATCCAAGAATCGCGTTTATACGTTGTGGCAGATTCCCACTTATTATCCCAGTTCAAGTTCACTTTGGCGCCTTCCGACATCTGCCCGTCCCATTGTGCACCGGCTGCATTCGCACCGAAAGCGAAACCCGTCGTCTTATCTTCAAAGGTATCGATGAAGACTAAAAAATTGTCATTGACCCCAAAGGAGAAGTCGCGTTTCATAGACTCTACAACAAAGGCCCCCGGTTCTTTTAGAAAACATTCCGCTGAAATATAAACGTATTTATCATCGTAGGACATTTTGACATCCGTACGTACCTGTGCGCACAAAGAATCAAATGGATTACACATCATGAAATCGCTGACAGCTGCGGCATCAAGCCAGGAGGGCTCATTTAAAACACCGTCAATAACGACTTTACCTGTCGCTTTTTGAATGTGCATCTGAAATTTATCATTGATTTTCTGTGCTTGAACAAAGGAAATCAGGCAGCTCCAAAAGCTCAGGATGAGAAAAATTCTTTTCATACGCTTTAAATAGGTTAACAAACAAAGGTAAGTTATTTTTACCGGGGACTTGTGGGTCTTATAGGGCTTGATTATTTTTGCATCAAAATTTTAAAACAGCATACGCATGGGAAGAGCATTCGAATTCCGAAAAGCACGAAAATTTAAACGTTGGGGTCAAATGGCAAAGACCTTCACCAAAATTGGTAAAGATATTGTCATCGCCGTTAAAGCTGGGGGTGGAGACCCTTCGTCAAATTCACGATTAAGAGCGATTATTCAGAATGCGAAGGCGGTGAATATGCCAAAGGAAAACGTCGAACGTGCCATCAAACGCGCGACTTCCAAAGACCAAGAGGACTACAAAGAGATTGTTTACGAGGGATATGCACAACATGGCATCGCCATTTTGGTAGAAACAACGACTGACAACATCAACCGGACCGTAGCCAATATCCGATCATCTTTCACCAAATGTGGGGGTTCATTGGGCACCACAGGGATGTTGGATTTCATCTTCGCTCGTAAATCTGTTTTCAAAATTGCCGCAAAACCCGAAATCGATTTAGAGGAACTGGAGTTTGAATTAATTGACTTAGGGGTAGATGAGGTGTTCTTGGATGAAGAAACAAACCAAATCAATATTTATGGAGAATTCACCGCTTTCGGAGGAATTCAAAAATACTTAGAAGGTCAAGGATATGAGTTATTGGGTGCCGACTTTGAACGCATCCCAGATGAAACGAAGGAATTAACAGATGCACAAGTGGCGGATGTCGAAAAGCTAATCGAGCGACTGGAAGAAGACGATGACGTTCAGAACGTTTATCATAACATGGGATAAATCAAAAGGCCATCTGACGGATGGCCTTTTTTATTGTATTCTTTTTCCGAATAGGAAAAGAAGTGTTTCCCAACTAGCTTTGGCAAACCTTCAAGGATTGCCAAAGCTTAGTGGAGGTGGATTATTTTTTTAGGCGATATAAATACGGTGCCTTGTGCGCGCCTCCCGTATACTTCTTCTCAATTCGTTCCAATATCTCCAAACTCAAAATCTTTCGTTGGAAATTCGTCCGTACCAAGCGTTTGCCTAAAATCGTTTCATAAACGAGCTGCAACTCCGACATGGTGAAGGTATCACCCAGTAATTCAAAGGCAACTAATTTCTCATCCAAACTGCGACGCAAAGATTCCAGCGCTTTAATGACAATCCGATTATGATCTAAGAATAGTTTAGGCAAAGCTGTCACGTCCATCCATTCAGAAGCGTCCGACAATCCACTTGGATTTACCTGTACTTTCGAATAATCAACCAAGGCATAATAACCGATGGTTATAAAGCGTTGGTCGACGAAATTTAACTTATCCGTTTCTCCTCCCATCGCCTCGTTGACGCCGCGGTGCTCATCTACAGCCCGGTAATTACGAGCCATGTCACCAAACGTATAAAATTGCTCCAAATAAATATCCATCAAGCCAGTACGCTCTTCCAAAATCCGCTGGGCCGCTTGATCCACATCCTCTTCTAAGCCCACAAAACCACCTGCCAACGCCCATACAGGACTCTTCTTGAATTTCAACAAGAGGACTTTCAATTGGTTTTCATGAAACCCGAAAATCACACAGTCGACCGAAATACTAGGTAACCATTGCGCTTCAAAACCCATTTACTTAATATTTTTAATCATAAAATCCTGAATCTGCCTCGCAAAAATCACGTAGCCTTTTTCGTTTAAATGCAGTTTATCCGCCACAAAGATATCCTGCATTAAGGTACCATCCGACAAATAAAATGGGCTATGCATATCAATAAAATAGCCTCCTTTGGCCTTTATCAAGGCATTCAATTCCCTTTGCTTATCGACCAATGCCGTGCGCGCTAAACTAGGTCGCGCTGCAACAAATACCAATTTAGCTCCTGGCACTTGCTTGGCTAATCGGCCCACAAATTCATCATATTCTGCCGCAATTGCTTGAGGACTCTTCCCACGCGCGATATCATTATCCCCCTCATACATAATCACCCACTTCGGCTGATACTTCACCACCATTCGATCGAAATAATACAAGGCATCCGCTAGGGTTGAACCTCCAAAACCTCGATTAACTGCAACTGGCATGCCTTTCATGTCGGCATCAAACGTCTTCCACAAACGAAAACTCGAGCTGCCCAAAAACAATACTTGGCCTTTAGCCGGCATCGAAAGTGAATCTTGTTTTTCATAGGCCTGAATCTCCTTTTCAAAAGGATTTTGAGCCACTAAACTTGTGCTTACGAAAAGCAATAAGGCAATCAGTATTTTATTCATTTGGATATCTTAAACCAATTTGAGCACGTATTTCATCTAATAATCCCATCAATTCCTGACTGAATTGATGTGTCATCCAAGCATTTTCGGTCCGACCCGCCCATAAATCTTCCTGCACCGCATCGGCCTCATAACTATACCCCCAACCCTTACGCTCCGTCTCAATCACCGTTTCCTCCCCACCGTAAATGGTCAAGGTCATCCCTTTCGTTTCATGAAAACGCGGATGCATGTAAATCTTTCCAAGCGTTCCATAAATGGTACAGGTTGTATCTGTTTGCGCCGCGAAGGTCGAAAATAAACTCGCCGTTGCTCCCGAAGCATACTTCGTAGCAATCGAACAATTCATATCCACACCCGAAGGCGCCATCACACCCGTCGCCTTCATTTCAAGCGGCTGGCCCAATAATAGTTTCGAGATAAATAAAGGATAAATTCCGATGTCCAACAAAGATCCACCTGTCAAGTGCGGATTAAACCAACGTGCCTCCTCATCGTATTCCGCTTTAAAGCCAAAATCCGCCACAACATGTTTGATTTCACCGATGACACCGGACGCAATAATTTCTTGTAATTGAGCGATGGAAGGATGAAAACGAGTCCACAAAGCCTCCATCAAGAAGCGGTTTTTCTCCCGTGCTTTCGCGATCATCGCATTCACCTGCTTGCTGTTAATAGCAAAGGCCTTCTCACACAAAACATGGACACCTGCATCCAAACAAAGCAAAGTATGTTCATAATGTAGTCCATGCGGAGACGCAATGTAAACAACATCGATTTCACCACTGGCCAACATCTCCTCGTAAGAACCGTAGGCCTTCACATCTGCCCCATAATTGGCCGCAAATGCTTTGGCACGACCTAAATCGCGCGAGGAAACAGCCGATAAATATCCATTTTTTGCATGAACGAGGTCATCCGCAAATTTTGTAGCAATGCCGCCGCATGCCAATATCCCCCAACGAATGGGCTTTCCAGTTTGAATCATAGGTTTAGTCAATTGTACTTATAAAGACCCTAATGTAGCTATTAAAGCTTGAACTTGGTCATAATTAACGGCTGGGAAATTTGCAATTCGAATTTGGGTTTCCTTCATCTTGCCATAGCCCGAGCCTAAAATCATATCTGATTTCGCCTGTACTTGCTTGATGACATCTCCTGCCAATCCTTTGCAATTCAAGACCACAACGGTCGCAGAACGATGATTCGGATTCTCCACAAAAACCTCAAAATTCGCAGATTTATCAGCAAAATCGTATAATGCCTTCGCCTTGCGATCCGTTTCTTTGCGCATCACATCCACCCCAATTTTATTGAAATCTTCAGCTACCTTCCCTAACACATATATCCCCATCACATTCGGTGTTTCGGGCGTTTCAAATTTCTTGTAATTTTCCCAAAGGCTCGGCAAGGAATGGTAAGTTCCTACGATGCCTTCATGCAATTTCATGCGCTCAGATTTCTCTAGCATCTTCTCATTCGCCAACCACACCCCTAAACCTGCAGGCATACCAAACGCCTTCTGAACGGAAAACATGGCAGAATCAACTAAATCGAAATCCAAGTTGGTATACGGCGCCGAAGAAACCATATCGACCATCATCAACTTATCCTTATTTGCTTTCTTAATCTTGTGAATTTCCGCAGCTTTCATTTGTACACCCGAACTCGTTTCGTTCGCCGTACAGCAAATCAATTCCGCGTATTCCGGCACCTCTACTTCCGAAGCATCGAATCCTTCACCGAAGGGCTTGTGCATCGCATGAGCAAACTTGTGTAACTCCTTCGAGAAATCGTAAAATTTCTTGGAGAATGAGCCATTCACTAAGTGAAAACTTTCATGCTCCACAGTATTCATGATTGCACGCTCCCAGATTTCCGTTGCAGAACCCGTAAACAAAACGGCAGTCTCTTTGGGCAAACCAAAAAGGATACGCAATTGCTCATCGGCATGTTGGTAAATTTTACGAAATGCCGCCGACCGATGGGAAATAGACCCGATGTTTTGGCGAAACGCCTCCGCATAATGTGCCTCCACCGTGGGATATAATGCTGCTGGACCTGGGGTAAAAAAAGTGCTCATATTAATATAACATTCTAAATTTGATCGTATTGTCGATCAACTTCAATTCATTCACGATATCCTCCGCGTATTCTTTCGCCACATCCGTAATCACATAACCCGTCTTCTCCGTCGTTTTCAAATATTGCCCAATGATGTTCACATGGTATTTTGCAAACACATTATTAATCTGTGCCAAAATTCCCGGCACGTTGTGGTGAATATGCAATAAACGGTGAGCATTTTCCAAAGGGGGCAATTGCAATTCTGGGAAATTTACCGATCCATAGGTGCTTCCATTGTTCATGAATTGCAATAATTTCGATGGAACAAATTCCCCGATATTCGCTTGAGCTTCCTCTGTACTGCCACCGATATGTGGTGTCAAAATAACATTTGGCAAACCACGCAATTCATTGATAAATTCTTCATCATTCGTTTTCGGTTCATATGGAAATACATCGACCGCTGTTCCCCATACCTTGCCCGATTTAATCGCTTCAACCAATGCTGGGATTTCAACCACATGCCCACGAGATAGATTCAAGAAAATCACATTGTCTTTCATCCAAGCAAACTCTTGCTTCCCGATAATGTTGGTGTTCGATTTCCGACCATCCACGTGTAAACTCACAAAATCGACGGTCGACAACAACTCTTTCATGCTATTGCACTTCTTCGCATTACCTAAGGCTAGTTTATCGACGATGTCAAAGAAATATACTTCCATCCCCAAAGCCTCTGCAATCACAGAGATTTGTGTACCGATATTTCCATAACCCACTAAACCGATTTTCTTTCCCCGAATTTCGAATGAATTCGTTGCCGATTTATCCCAAACACCTGCGTGCATTTTGGTTGACTTTTCGAAAATATTACGGGTTAACATCACCATCAAACCGATTGATAATTCCACAACACTTCGTGTATTCGAATAAGGTGCATTAAACACGGCAATTCCTCGATTCTCACACTCCGCTAAATCAATTTGATTCGTACCAATACAAAAAGCACCGACACACATCAAGCGTGATGCATTTGGATGCTCCAATACTTTTTTGGTCAAATTTGTTTTTGAACGTAATCCGATGATGGATACGTCCTTGATTTTTTCAATCAATTCATCCTCATCCAAGGCACCCTTCAACAATTCAACTTGGAAACCTTCTTTGCTGAACAAAGCAACGGCTGCTGGGTGAACATTCTCTAATAACAAAACTTTAATCCGTGATTTTGGATAAGACTGCGCACGACTCAAACCATTGATGTACAAAAACTCATCTAGGGATGGAACGACGAAATCAGCTTTATCTGTCACAGCCTTACGTGATACGTTCTCCGTAAAAGCAAAGAACTTATTGGCTAATCCCGCTTCGCGAAGTTCGTAGTCTGTGTATCCGTCACCGATCACAAATACCTCCCCTTCCAAAGCCAAGGATTGCAACAAACGAACCTTTCCTTTATCCTGAGACAATAAATTCGTATGATCGTAACCGGTAATATTTCCTTCTCCGTCATAGCTAAAGGTATTCGCATGCACATTTTCTGCTGCGATGCCCATATCCGCGACCACGGGTACAATAAAGTCTTTAAATCCGCTGGAAACAATCAAGATACGGTCTGCATGCTCACGAATAAACGCTTTGTTCCGCTTGAACGATTCTGATATTTTTCCTTTCAAAAAGGCAATTAATTGGTCGACATGCAATTGATTTGCAGGTAACAAAGCCACCCGCTCACGAAGCGAATCAGCAAACGAATATTCCCCCGTCATGCCTTTGTCGGTGATTTCACGAATTTTGCCAACAATCTCAGCTTGCTTCGGATTGCCTTCTAAGGCGATGCGCGCTAGCTCATCTAATCCTTCAACTTTCGTAAATGTGCTGTCAAAATCAATGACGATGGTTAATTGTTCTAGCTCTTTGGTCGACATGTTATTCAATTTTCAATTTACGTTAAACCATGCAGCGGCTCTTTGCTCAGCCCAAGTTTGTCCCCGATAATTCCTCGGATAAAACCCGCAATGCCCTCCTGAATCGGGTAATTCGATTTGAACATAGTCCGAATCAATTTGCTCAGGCAGGCATTCCTGCGATAAAAATGGATCGTTTTTCGCGTTAACCATTAAGGTTGGCACCCGAATGTCCGCTAAAAAATACAAGGAACTATTACGTTCATAATAATCCTCCGCATCCTTAAATCCATGCAAGGGACCCGTTATCACATTGTCAAATTCGTACAAACTGCGAATAGAGGTTAACATAGACGGCGTAATATCCATAGGATATCGTGCCGACTTTTCGGTAACTTTTTCTAATAGCGTTTGTAAGAAGCGATGTGTGTAGAGTCTGTTTTCCCGGCGAGCCAATTGCTGACTACTGCTGGAAAGATGCAAAGGTACAGAAAATGCTACAGCTTTTCGAACGAATTGCGCTGCTTTTTTGCCATTTTCTCCCAACCATTTTAAGCTTAAGTTTCCGCCTAAACTAAAGCCGGCCAAGTAGATATCTTTCACGCCTCGAGCAATTGCTTGTTGGATCACAAAGTCCAAATCATCCGTCGCCCCACTGTGATAAAAACGTAAATTTCGATTAGGTTCCCCCGAACAGCTTCGGTAATTCCACGCCAAAGCATTGAACTCCGGCATCGCGCGAATAAGGCCTGTGACATAATGCCGCCGACTGCTCCCCTCTAACCCATGGGAAACAATCAACAAGGGTTTATCTGAAAGATTTTCAGCACGCATGTGTAAATCGACATCCAAGAAATCACCATCCGGCAATTCCCATCGCTCAGCATGGGTATGCGTCAGTGGAATCTTACGAAATAAAGCCGGATAAATACTTTGCGTATGCCCGTCCGGCAACCAAAGGGGTGCGCGATATGCTTGCATTAAATAAAGAAATCTGGTATCAAGGACTTCGCGTCAACCGATGGATCAACTTGATAGTTGGTGAAATCTTGAACACCCGACTCCGCTAATACGGCATCGTCGATAAAATAATTACCCGTGCAAACTTTGGCATCACGCTTCAAAATCTCAAAGCATGCATCAGCCATAATTTCAGGCGTACGAGCCAAGCGCATCATTTCAGCATTGCCTACGGCAAATTCAATCGCCGCTGTCGCAATAATGGTACGTGGCCACAAAGAATTGAAAGCTACTTTCCCTTCAAACTCCGCCGACATACCTAAGGTAACCAAAGACATCCCAAATTTGGCCATCGAATAAGCCACGTGGTGCTTAAACCAGCGTGCCTCAAAATTCAATGGCGGGGATAAGGTCAATACATGCGGATTTTCCGACTTCAATAAATGCGGTAAGCAGGCACGTGATACCAAATAGGTACCGCGGGCATTCACTCCATGCATCAAATCGAAGCGCTTCATTTCCGTTTCAAGAGTACCTGTCAGCTGGATTGCAGATGCATTATTAATCAATACATCAATCACACCAAAGGTCTGCACTGCTTTATCGACAGCTTCCAAAACCTGATTTTCGTCACGAATGTCGACAACACAGGGCAGCACACGCCCACCTAATGCTTCGATTTCTGCTGCAGCGGAGAAAATTGTTCCTTGTAATTTGGGATGAGGCTCAGCAGTCTTTGCTGCGATAACAACGTTTGCGCCCTCGGAAGCAAGTTTTTTGGCAATTGCTAATCCAATTCCGCGCGAAGCACCTGTGATAAAAACCGTTTTGTTTTTGAAGTCCATGTCGTTCTAATTAAACTTTATCTAAATTACGATTTTATTGCAAAGACTTGTCAAATTTTAATTTTTGCGTTGTACTTTTGTAAACTAGTTTAGTCCACTAACATTAATGATCACACCGTTTAAGTCAGTCAGTATTTCTCACCGCAGTGCACCACTCACCATACGTGAGATGGTAGCTCTCAATGAGGACGAAAGCAAAGCTTTTACACTCAAGTGCAAGGACCTATTCGGCCTGCAAGAATTGTTAATCGTCTCCACATGCAATCGGACGGAACTTTATTTTACCACCCAGGAAGATATTTCAGAACAATTAATCAAAGCCTTGTTGATCGAAAAAGGATTAACAAACACGGCTGATTATGTGAATTATTTCATCCAAATGAATGAAACCAATGAATCACTCCAACATTTATTTGAAGTGGCTACGGGTTTACAATCGAAGGTGGTAGGTGATTTACAAATCCCCAATCAGATTAAAAAAGCCTATCAATTAGCGGCAGACCATAACATGGCTGGGCCCTATTTGCACCGCTTAATGCATACCATTTTTTACTCCAATAAACGCGTAGCGCAGGAAACTTCGTTTCGTGATGGAGCCGCATCTGTGTCCTATGCCACCGTTGCATTAGCAGAAGAATTATCTCAAGCCTTAGCTGCACCGAAAGTCCTTATTTTAGGTTTAGGTGAAATTGGAATCGACGTTTGCAAGAACTTCGAAGACAAGGATTTTGCAGAAGTAACGGTGATGAACCGTACATTGGAAAAGGCTGAACGCATCGCACAAGGAAAGAATTTCCGCGTAGCACCGTTTGAAGATATTTGCAAAGAAGTTGAAGCGGCTGACATCATCATCTCGTCTGTTCGTACAGATTCACCTATCATCACACAGGAAAAATTGAAGGGCATGCAATTGCTTTCCTTCAAATATTTCATCGACCTTTCGGTTCCTCGGAGCATTGAAGAAGGGGTGGAAAAAGTTTCGGGTGTATTATTGTACAACATTGATTCCTTGAAAGAACGTGCAGATGAGGCTTTGGCCTTGCGCATGGCATCTATTCCGGATGTAAAGAATATCATTACCGAAAGCATTGATAGCTTTAATGATTGGTCGAAGGAAATGGAAGTTTCGCCTACAATCCATAAACTGAAAGGCGCTTTGGAACAAATCCGTAAGGAGGAAATCAATCGCCACCTCAAAGGACTAAGTGCGGAAGAAGTTGAGAAGTTGGAAAAAATCACGGCTTCTTTGGTACAAAAAATCATCAAACAACCCATCATTCATTTGAAAGCCGCTTGCAAACGTGGGGATTCGGATGCGATGGTGGATGTGTTAAATGATTTATTCAATCTCGAGCAATTCGAAGAGCACGAATCCTAATCCATGGACAGCGCATTACTGAATAAATTGGCCCGCTATTGCGCCTATCAGGAACGCTGCATCTCAGAAATCAAACAGAAAATTCACGAATTAGACCCTTCAGCTGAGCAGGAGATTTATATCCAATGGCTACAGGAGAATAATTGCCTCAATGAAACTAGGTTTATTGGGCTTTACATCCGATCCAAATTCAACCAGAAGAAATGGGGGCGTGGCAAAATCCAATTTGAATTACGCAAAAAAGGTATTTCCGATTCGCAGATCCAGGTACATTGGAATGAAATCGCCGAAGAAGATTATTCAGAGGCATTAAAAACACTGCTCGAAAAAAAGGCCGCTTCCTTGAAATCAGGAACTTCGAACGAAAAATACCAAAAGTGTTACCGTACCGGATTATCCAAAGGCTTCGAACCGGGGCTTGTCTCTCAAGTATTAAAGGGACTTTTCCCGAGGGGATTTGCATAAAATCTTTTTTTTCATACCTTTGAGACATGGATTTCAAATCAACGACTTATTACGCAGGTTATTATTACGCAGGATATTACGTCTGCGCGTAACCGGTTTGATAGGTTTTTGATGTTAACTTATTTTCGCCGGCCTGTGAGTCGGCATTTTTATTTTATGAGCTTT
>JBDLUL010000137.1:0-8349 GCA_039805345.1 Bacteroidota bacterium
TCACCTACCTCGATGAATAAACTTACCATACTCGCCGTAAATTGATCATAAGGAATCACTTTATCTGGCATGACGTTTTCCACTTGATATAAGACCTTCTTCGCCAAAGGAATATTTCCCTCACGAATTAATTGGTCCGCCAAACGATAGGTACTTAAACGCAACGTAACACTTGGAATTCCCATATAGAAATCACCATGGTAATAAATCTTCTCGTCATTCAATCCACGCCAATACATCTTGTTCAACATGTTATTGGACATGATTTTTGAATTCACGAAACCATCTTTGGCTCCCGTAATCTTAAACGGCATTAATCGATACGCATAGCCTTCCAATTGCATGCTTTCCTTCAATCCTAAATATTGATCCCCTGGCAAGGTGGATGCGAAATAAATAGGACGTTTCCATCCCTGTTGTGCATTGTTTGCAATAATTTCCAATTGAATTAATTCTCCCTTGAAAATGTTTTTTGAAGGTAAACGCCATGCTAATTGATCCGACAAAAAGCCAGTGAATTCTTTCGGGAACCACGCAGAACCCGCCACCTGAGCTGGATTCACAGGGATAATCAACGAATCTGATGGGAACGTATTTATCATCTCTCCACTCTGCGTCTGCGCCTGTATCGAAGGACTATCACGGTGCAATAAATCCAAGAAATCTGGCAAGGACATCGCCTGAATATTCGGATTCTCATTGTACATGATTTGATCGTTGACACCTTCCAAAAACTGGTCCTTTTTCAAAACAATTGGCAATGCCTCTGATTCGTAAGTCTTTCGCTTCATTTGGTCTATGTACCAATCCGTTCCTAATAAGGACAAATTACACACGCGAACATCCGTACGGAAACCTTCCACCTCTTGTACATACCACAACGGGAAAGTATCGTTATCTCCACCGGTAAACAAAATGGCGTTTGGTGCACAAGAATTCAAAAGATTTTTAGCAAAATCAATTTGGTGATAACGACCACTGCGATCATGATCATCCCAGTTTTGTTGCGCCAAAATAGCCGGTGCAGAGAAACTTAACACACCTAATAATCCCCAACGAAGCTGCGGAGATTTAATGAGTTTTGTCAACCATTCGGCCAACTGCATCACACCTAATCCCGCCCAAATTGCCAAGAAATAAAAGGATCCTACATAAATATAATCCCGTTCACGCGGCTCAGCAGGAGGTGAATTTAAATAGACCGCCAAAGCAATTCCAGATAAAACAAACATCATGATCGTAACCAAGAAGTCCTTTTCATCCTTGCGGTACAACAGGTAGAAACCTAATAGCACAAGTATAATTGGCAAGTAATAGTAGTTGTTACGCGCCTTGTTATTCTTCAACACATCTGGCAATTTCGATGTATCCTCAAATGGGTTGGAAATCGCATAGGCACCTTCTAAATCATTTTCCCGACCAATGAAATTCCAAAGTAAATAACGCGTGTACATATTGCCCAATTGGTGCGTAAACATGAAACGAAGGTTATCCCCAAAGCTCGGTTTTTGACCCGCAGGAATACTTAACATATCCTGGTACATCTGCACGTGTGAACCTGAATTACTCCAAACACGTGGCAATAACATTTGTTGGTCCTTCTGATAAACATACTCCGGCTTATTCGTATAAACCACGTATTTACCATCCTTCATTTTGTAAACGTCCTCCCCTTTCTTGAAATCCTCAATTTGGGCAGTATAAACGGGACCGTACAATAACGAACGAGAACCGTATTGCTCACGTTTCAAGTATTTCAAAAAGTTCAAAATGTTACTCGGGTCATTCTCGTTGATCGGTGGATTGTATCCCGAACGAACCAATGCAACGGTATACGTAGAGTAGCCAATCAACAAAAATACGAAAGAGAACAAGGCCATGTTCAACAACAATTTGCTGTGCGTATACGAATAACGAATACCAAAAACGATCGCAGCCAATAGACAGATCAGGAAGAAAATTGCTCCTGAACCATAACCCATCCCTAAGTTGTTGACAAACTGCAATTCAAACCAAAAAGCTACTGAAGGCAATCCCGGAATGATTCCCGAATTAATAATCCCTAAAATAAATAAGCCAGCTAAAACGGCAACAAAACCTCCCTTGTAGGTAGGCTTGTCTTCCTTCTTAAAGTACCACAACAAAGCCAATGCAGGTAAAGTAACCAAGTTCAATAAATGGACTCCAATCGACAAACCAACCAAATAGGCAATGAATAAAATCCAACGATTCGCCGTGGCTTCGTCTTCAACCAATTCCCACTTAAACGCAGCCCAAACAACGATAGCCGTAAAGAATGAAGACATCGCATAAACCTCTGCCTCGACAGCCGAGAACCAGAAAGTATCCGAAAATGCATAGATCAAAGATCCTACAGCACCTGAAAGCAACAATATGCCGGATTCAGATTTCGATAATTCAGCGAAAGGCTTATTCATGACTTTCCGGCCAATCATCACAATCGTCCAGTGCATGAATAGAATCGTAAATGCGCTGGAAACCACCGACATCATGTTGATCCAAAATGCCACGCGTGTGACATCACCTAAAGCAAGGAAAGAAAACATCCGACCAATCAATAAGAAAAGCGGTGCCCCTGGAGGGTGTGGAACTTGTAATTTATACGCACAGGCGATAAACTCACCACAATCCCAAAAGGATGCGGTAGGTTCAACCGTTAAGGTATAGGTAACTAATGAAATGAGAAAAACAATCCAACCGACTAGGTTATTATTGCGTTGAAAATGCTGCATAGTTTGAAATTAAAACTCAAATAAAATGGATTGAAAGCAATCCATCAGGTTAATTCTTGTTAATTAAATTGACGTAAGAAACGAACGTCATTTTCTGTAAATAATCGAAGGTCCTTGATCTGGTATTTCAACATGGTAATACGCTCGATTCCCATCCCAAAGGCAAATCCGGAGTATTTCTTGGAGTCAATCCCTACATTTTCAAGGACATTGGGATCCACCATGCCAGCGCCACCTATTTCAACCCAACCCGCTTGCTTACAGACATTACAGCCATCACCTTTGCAAAGCAAACATGTAATGTCCATTTCGGCGCTCGGCTCCGTGAATGGGAAATAAGACGGACGGAAACGGACTTTCGTATCCTTTCCAAACATCTCTTTTGCGAAATGATATAGACTATCCTTTAAATCTTTAAAGCTAACATCCTCATCCACATACAGCCCTTCCACTTGATGAAACAAGCAATGTGCACGCGCCGAGATTGCCTCGTTACGAAATACACGCCCTGGCATTATCGAGCGAATCGGTGGCTTTTGATATTGCATCAAACGTACTTGCACATTGGAAGTATGCGTACGTAACAAAACATCATCCTGAATCTCTCCTTTGCCTTTTTCAATGAAAAAAGTATCCTGCATTTCGCGTGCAGGGTGATTCGGGGGGAAATTCAATGCGGTAAAATTGAAGAAATCCGTCTCGATTTCAGGGCCATCCGAAACCGAAAAACCCATGCGGTTAAAAATCTCCAAAATGCGTGCACGAACAATCGTCAATGGATGCATAGAACCATGCTGAACGGGATCCGTCAAGGTCAAATCATCAGGTACCTGAACGGACGAACCGCTGTCGGCGAAGGCTTCTTGCGCCAACGAAAATTTACCCTCCGCCAATTGCTTGAGTGCATTTAATGCTTGACCTACATCCCGGCGATTCTCCGCAGGAACATCCTTCAATCCATCAAATAAAGCAGCCAAACGGCCTTTACGACCTACATAAGCAATGCGAAACTGCTCTAACTCCGCCTCATTACTAATCAAAAATGATTCAACTTCAGCTTGAATCGCTTGTATCTGTTCGTTCATAAAAATTATAATATTTTCATCCCCAAAGTTGCTTGCCAAAGGGAAGCCTTTTGAGAAAAATTCACGCCTTGAGGCAATGGAATCGTCTTTGATAAATCGGTAATATTACCTTCATAACGCACATCGAGCGTTAAACCCAATAAATCGATACCTGCACCTGCTGTGTAAGAAAAATAAGCTTGGGAAACCGCATCCTGCACCGTAGGGAATTTCTGGCGTATTGCATCTGCAATAGAACCATTGGATGTAATACTATAAGATGCCACAGGTCCTGCCATCACATGCAAAGGTCCCAAGCGATAGCCTAATAAAATAGGCACATCAATACTAGAATAATTGATATCCAATTGAATACTCCCTGTACTTACTGTTTTGGGCAAATTAATTGAGCCATTTTTGTACGAGATAAGAAATTCTGGCTCGACAAAAAACTTTCGTCCTAAACGCATATAAACACCCGCCACATAACCAGTCTTCGCATTCAAATTCTCAACAACATAATTGCCAAGCCCATTGTAAGTCAAACCTTCTGTTTTCAACTCGGCCATATTCACCCCTCCCTTGATTCCTAAACGGAAAAAATTACCCGTAACTTTCTTGACTGGCATCAAAAATTGAGCCGATGCACTCGAAGCGATTAAACTCAAGGAAATAAGAACAAGGGTAAAACGAAATTGCTTACGCATAGATTTTGACAGATTTTACAATGAAGCAGTAAAATTATCCTTTTTCAACCGAAAAAAAAGAAAAAACCAACGAAAAGCGTATTTTTGAACCCTAATTAAATTCTCCTGTGGCTAAAGCTAAAACATCCTTTTTCTGTCAATCTTGTGGTCACCAAGCACCCAAATGGTTGGGTAAATGTCCATCCTGTCATGAGTGGAATACCTTCGTGGAAGAATTAGTAGAAGTTAGCTCCCACCCTGCCGAAGTTTGGAAAACACCAACTCAAGCGCGAAGCAAGCCACAGCCCAAATTATTGCAAGATGTCGACTTCGAAAGTCTACCTAAAATTGCCTGCCAAGACCCAGAATTCAGTCGGGTACTCGGCGGCGGCATTGTGCCTGGCAGTTTAGTTTTAATCGGCGGAGAACCGGGCATCGGGAAATCGACCTTGCTCTTGCAAGTCGCACTCTCTTTGACAGACACGAAGGTTTTATATGTCACAGGCGAAGAATCGGAACAGCAAATCAAATTGCGTGCCGATCGGCTTGAAAAAAAATCAGATAGCTTATATATCCTGACGGAAACAAATACTCAAGCGATCTTCAAACACTTGGTGGATCTAGAACCCGAATTGATTATCGTCGATTCCATTCAAACCTTATTTTCCGACCAAATCGAATCTGGCCCAGGCTCTGTATCCCAAATTCGGGAATGCGCGCTCGAACTCATGCGATTTGCGAAAGAATCCAACACCCCCATTTTCTTGGTGGGGCATATTACCAAAGAAGGTTCCATTGCAGGCCCTAAAGTACTCGAACACTTAGTCGATACCGTATTGCAGTTCGAAGGGGACCGACACATGATTTATCGCATTCTTCGAACGACGAAGAACCGATTTGGAAGCACATCAGAATTAGGCATCTATGAAATGTTGGGATCAGGATTACGCGCCGTGACAAATCCATCGGAAATCTTATTGTCCCAACGGGACGAACCGGCATCAGGTGTGGCCATCGGAACATTGATGGAAGGTAATCGGCCACTATTGGTTGAGATACAATCCTTAGTTTCCACGACTTCCTACGGAACAGCCCAACGAACCGCCAATGGATATGATGGAAAACGCTTAAACATGCTTTTAGCCGTCATCGAGAAGCGTGGTGGATATAAATTAAGCACGCAAGACGTTTTCTTGAATATCACGGGAGGTATTCGGGTAGATGACCCGGCCTTGGATTTGGCAACATGTCTATCGGTCGTTTCATCTTATGATGATAAAATCATTGATTCTTCTAAATGCTTCGCAGCGGAAGTTGGCTTAGGAGGCGAATTAAGATCTGTGACTCGTATCGACCAACGCATCGCGGAAGCAGAGAAACTAGGATTTAAGGAAATCTGGATATCAAAATACAATTTAAAAGGGTTGAATTATAAACCCAAAAGCATTCAGATTAAATCGGCAGCCAGCTTGATGGATGTCATCATGAACATCTGGCGCCAAAACTAGCCTCCGGATAAGTAACTTTTACGAGATGTAAGCCATGCGCAGGTACTGCCCGACCGGCTTCTTGTCGGCTTTTTGATTCCAAAATTCGTTTTAAATCCGCGGAAGTCCATTTGCCCATCCCGATTTCCATGAGGGTCCCAACGACCGCACGAACCATTCCGCGCAAAAAACGATTACCTTCAATCGTAAATATCAAATTATCTCCCTGCACTTCCCAAAAAGCCCGCAAAATGGTACACTCAAATGTATTAACCTCCGTTTTCACTTTGGAAAAACATTGAAAATCGGTGTGTGCTAACAGTAATTTGGCCGCCTCATTCATTGCATTTATATCCAAATCAGCTTCATACCAATAGGCAAAATCACGCAAAAAGGGATCCTTGTGCCGCGTAATCTTGTATTCGTACGTACGCGAAGTTGCATCAAAGCGAGCATGAAACTCATCTGAAACGACGAAAATCGCTTGGGCGGTCAATGCCGGCGAAAGCATGCGATTCAAGCGGTAAATGAGATTTGCATCAATAACAGAAGAAGTATCGAAATGCGCGATTTGATGCGCAGCATGAACACCGGTATCCGTCCGACCACTTCCCGTGATCGCAACGGATTCCCCCAATAAAAGACTTAATTTTTCCTCTAATTCCGCTTGCACGCTGTGTGCATTCGGCTGGATCTGATATCCATGAAACGAGCCGCCATCATAAGCGAATTGCAGTGCATAGCGGCTCATCTTGAAATTATTTTGTTAAAGCGGTTTCCAAAGCTGTGAAATAAGAACCCGATGCCTTCGCTAATGAACTTACCACTTGGCCATCAACAACCATATCAGTTCCTTTCACGGTACCTATTTGCGTTGACTTAACACCTAAACCAGCTAAATGTGCCTCAAATGCCGCTTGTTTCGAAGGAGCAACCGATACAATCACGCGCGATTGTGCCTCACCGAACCACATCGCATCTTGACGAATGCCAGCAACTGATTTCACATCAAAACCTAAACCACGTGGGAATGCTGATTCAGCTAAGGTTACTAACACACCTCCGTCAGAGACGTCATGCGCCGACTGGATTAATTTTCCTTCGATCAAGCCCATGATTCCTTTTTGAACTAATTGCTCAGTAGGCAAATCGAAATGCGGTGCTGGCGAAGCCTTTACCTTGCGATATGAATATAAAAACTCAGAAGATGCGATGTCATTAACTGACTCTCCTACTAAGTAGACTAAATCTCCTTCTGCCTTGAAATCCAAAGTCATCTTGTTTTCAGGTTTTTCCAAGATACCCAACATACCAATGGTTGGCGTAGGGAAAACGGGCCCTTCATCGGATGATTGATTGTAGAAACTTACGTTACCGCCTGTTACCGGCGTTTCGAATGCCTCACAAGCCTTTTTCATACCTTTGATAGCCCCTACAAACTGCCAGTAAACTTCTGGTACGTATGGATTACCAAAATTCAGGCAGTTGGTAATTGCCACCGGCAAACCTCCTGAACAAACGATATTACGAGCCGCCTCCGCAACAGCCATCGCACAACCCTCTTCAGGATCTGCATTTACGTAGCGCGAGTTACAATCTACCGTAATGACAATGGACTTATCAGAACCATGTACCTTCACAACACCTGCATCCGAAGGAGCATTTGTGTTACGATTCGCACGACCGATCGATGAATCATATTGTTCCGCCACCCACTTCTTCGAAGCGATGTTGGGGTGATTCATTAAGAAATCAAAAGCCTTTGGCAATTCAGCCGCAGGAATATCTTGTACTGCATTAATATCAAATTTCTTGAATTCTTGGAAGTAAGCAGGCTCCTTGTATTCACGGTGATAGACTGGTGCGCCTCCGCCCAATACCAAATCATCCGCAGGAACATCAGCTACTAATACGCCATCTTGGTAGAATTCTAAACGCTTCGTGTCTGTTACCGTACCAATTTGCTCGCAATTCAAATCCCATTTATCAAAAATCTTTTTGGCTTCGCCTTCACGTCCTTTTTCAACGACGATCAACATACGCTCTTGCGACTCAGATAACAAAATTTCAAACGGCTTCATATTTGCCTGGCGTGTTGGAACTTTGGAAAGATCAATGATCATCCCGTGCTCACCTTTGGCAGACATTTCAGAGGTGGAACAGATAATACCTGCCGCACCCATGTCTTGAATACCAATCACGCAACCCGCCTCGATGATTTCCAACGAAGCTTCCAATAATAATTTCTCTTGAAAAGGATCACCTACTTGTACCGCAGGCAATTTTTCAGATGATTTCGATGTAATATCTTCCGATGCAAAACTCGCTCCACCAATCCCGTCTTTACCCGTAGCAGAAC
>JBDLUL010000138.1:0-2815 GCA_039805345.1 Bacteroidota bacterium
ATTGTTTGTTCGCCTTAATCAAGGCATCTTCGAGCGCCACCGCATTTTGGAAATGCACATTGTCATCTCCTGTTCCATGCACTAAGAGTAAGTTTCCTTTTAATTTGTTTACGTGGTAAACTGGTGAATTCTCATCATAACCCGTTGGATTTTCTTGTGGCGTGCGTTGATATCTTTCCGTATAAATCGAATCATAAAAACGCCAGTTGGTCACCGGCGCTACCGAAATAGCTGCCTTGAATACATCCGCGCCTTGCATCAAGCAGTTAGACGACATGAATCCACCATAGCTCCATCCCCAAATTCCAATTCGGCTTGCATCCACATATGGCAGATTTCCGATGAATTTGGCTGCGAAAATTTGATCTTGGACTTCAATACGACCTAAGTTTTGGTAGGTAATTTTTTTGAATGCTACGCCGCGTCCACCGGTTCCACGGTTATCCACGCAATAAATCAAATAGCCTTTTTTTAACAACATTTGATACCAATAAAAATCACCACCTGGATAGGAATCCAACACTTGCTGACTGCCTGGCCCTCCATATACATGCATTAATACAGGGTATTTTTTGTTCGGATCGAAGTTTGCTGGCTTGATCCAGTAGGCATTTAAGTGATCTCCGTTAGCTAAGGGAATTTCAAAGAATTCACGGGGTGAAATCTGATATTCAGTGATTTGCGCTTGTAGTTTTTGATTGTCTTCCAAGACACGAACAAGTCCCTTTGATGCACTGTATAAGCCAATGCTTAACGGTTTTTTCGCTGAGCTGTGATTCAAAATGTAATACGAAAAGTCAGAGCTAAAGCTTGCTGTATTTGTTCCTGATAAAGTTGAAAGAGCTTTTTTCCCTGTTCCGTCTAATTTGATTGAATATACTTGTCGGCCAATCGGACTTAATTCTGCCGAATTAAAATACAAGGTTTTTGTTTTCTCCTGGTAACCATATAAATCATCTACTTCCCAGTTTCCTGCAGTAATAGGTGTGAATTTTCCCGTGGCGATTTCGCCCACATACAGATGTTTAAATCCGCTGCGTTCTGAGCTGAAAATAAAGGATTTGCCATCGTTTAAATACGTAATGTCATTTCCAACGGCTTCAATTTCAATGGAAGTTTCTGCACGCTCCTCGTAGACTAAGCTGGTCGCCGCTTTGCTTATGCTGTGATGCAATAATTCCATGTGGTTTTGTAAGCGGTTCAAGCGGATGAATCCAACCACATCGGGATTTTTAGTCCATTTTAGTCGAGGTATGTATTGGTTTTTCTCGGGGCCAACGTTGATGGCTTGAATCTTATTTTCGTCAACCAAAGCTACTGAAAGGCTTACGATTGAATTTGCCTCGCCTGCTTTGGGGTATTTATAGCGATAATCTTTGGGATATAAATCGCCCCACATTTGCATATTGTATTCGGGTACTTGGCTTTCGTCAAACGTGTAAAAAGCTATTTTTTTGCTGTCGGGTGACCAAGCAAATGCTTTGGCAAAAGAGAATTCTTCCTCATATACCCAGTCGCAGGCTCCGTTGATGATGTGGTTAAATTTTCCATTACTTGTCACAGCTGTCTCCTTGCCAGCGGCAATATCTACCCAAAACAAATTGTTGTCCCGAACAAATGCTACGCGTTTTCCATCAGGAGACAACGTTGCATGCATTTGTTTCCCACCTTGTGAGAGCAATTGCAATCCATTATTGTTTCGAGTAAAGATGTAATTCGTTTCCTTCGAACTTCTTCGGTAGATTGATTCCGATGCCGTCCCGATTAAAATCGTTTGTTCATCAGCAGAAATAGAAAACTGTTGCACGCGAATCGTGCCGCCATTACTTGTTTTATGAATCGATTCATCAAACAAGGTTTCAAACTTACTGGGGTCTAAAATATTGTATTTGACGATTTTACCTTCTTTAAGTTCTAAATAGGATTGGCCATCTTGGGTCCAATTTAAATTTTGAATACTTTTTTGACGGAAAGTAGGCTTGGCCCAGATGTCTTCAAGTGTAATGTCTTTTTGAGCAAATGCTGCAGTAGAACCTAGTAATAGGACTCCTAAGAGTAAGTTTTTGATATTCATTGTTTGATGGAAGTAGGTTAATCTTGAAAGATAATAATGGGGTCGGTTTCTACCACATTACTTGTTTGTAAAGCATTATCGCGGATATAAATTTGAAACTTGATGGTATCCTTTTTAGGCGTAAACAGCGGTGAATAACCCTTGTAAAAGGCATATACGAATTGCGTCGAATAATCAACGGTGCCTTCGATTGGACCTGGTTTTTGCTCTCCTTTAAATTTAAAATTCATGAGACCGCCTAAACTTGGACTAAAGTTGACGGGAATAAACTTGCCATTTTTTTGAAGCAATACATTGACTTCGAAATTGCGAAAATCCTTGTATTTCGTAGGATTAGCCTTTAGTTCAGCTTGTGTGATGCCTAAATCTCCGTCGCCGTCTTGAAAGCGAATGGACATGACAACAGAATCAATTTTGGCTTTACCCCCAAATCCATCATTACTAATTTTGGTAATTTTCTGAATTTGACTAAAACTGATGCTTGGCGTTAAACTCCATTGCGGTTCTTCTGTACAAGCTAGTAGACCTGTGCAGCATAATAAACCACCGAAAAAGCGAATGCCCCATTTCATAATTCGTAAAGTTAATGAATTGGTTTAATTTTGTATGATTATTCAAAAAAAGCCATGACGGACGATTTGAACATGTGGGAATCTTGGCGTTTAGAACTGAAAAATAAGGTTCTAGCGATGCAGGAAGCTGATTTTGAGGCGATCGCATTGGATATGTTTCGTTATACCT
>JBDLUL010000139.1:0-7441 GCA_039805345.1 Bacteroidota bacterium
TTTCTACCCAAATTTTCGAAGCCTATCTACAGGAAGAAGGGGTCAATTCCGCCTTATTACCTGCCTTGGATTTCATGGTAATCGATGCCGACAATGAGCCCATCATGTCGGAAATCTCAACGAAATTAGCTGCAACAATAGCGCCTGTTAAAGACAAGCAAATATTCATTACACAAGGTTTCATTTGCCGCAACCCAGCAGGTGAAGTAGACAATTTAAAGCGTGGGGGTTCGGACTATACGGCATCTTTAATTGGTGGTGCGGTACAAGCGGAAGAAATTCAGATCTGGACAGACATCGACGGAATGCATAATAATGACCCGCGCATTGTGAAAAACACCTTCCCTATTCGGGAATTGTCATTCGCGGAAGCGGCAGAGCTAGCCTACTTCGGTGCAAAAATCTTGCACCCAAGTACCATTACACCAGCGAAAATCAAAGGTGTACCAGTGCGTTTAAAAAATACCATGGAGCCAAGTGCTTTTGGTACCTTGATTTCAGAAAAGTCAACCGACATAGAGATCAAAGCCATTGCTGCCAAAGACAACATTACTGCTATCTACATTCACTCGACTCGAATGTTAAATGCCTATGGTTTCTTGAAGCGTGTATTTGAGATTTTTGAAAAATACAAAACACCGGTGGATATGATTACAACTTCCGAAGTTTCAGTTTCGGTAACCATCGATC
The DNA here is from genome assembly GCA_039805345.1 of Bacteroidota bacterium. Classification (GTDB taxonomy): domain Bacteria; phylum Bacteroidota; class Bacteroidia; order Cytophagales; family Spirosomataceae; genus Aquirufa. The sequence continues at coordinate 691 of JBDLUL010000139.1, forward strand.
AAACGGCCAACCTAGATGCCATCATGCGCGAATTGCGTGAGTTTGCGGAATTAGAAGATCCCGATAAAGACCAAGTCATTATTTGCATCGTGGGTAATTTCTGGGCAGATAAGGAAGGCATTGCAATCAAAGTTTTGGACGCCATTAAAAACATCCCAATTCGAATGATTTCTTACGGAGCATCCGAACACAACATCTCCCTTTTGGTAGATGCCAAGCATAAAAATGATGCATTAAACGCATTAAACGAAGGACTTTTCTAAATACACGCCATGTTAACGATTCCATTTATCCGAACAAACACGGAACTTACGATTGCCGGTTTAACGAAAAAACATGTGGCAAATGCTGCTGATATCGTGGGCCAACTCATCGCAATGGATGACAAGCGGAAATCCTTGCTCCAACAAGCAGAACAAGCGTTGGAAAAATCCAACGCAGCTGCGAAGGAAATTGGCGCTTTGATGCAATCTGGACAGAAAGATTTAGCTGAAGGAAAACGTGCTGAAACGGCAGCGCTTAAAGGTGACATCAAGGTCATGGAAGAAGCTGCGCGCGTGGCAGAAAAAGAATTGACCGACCTACTGGTAACACTTCCAAATTTACCCCACAGTTCTGTCCCAGAAGGAAAAGTGGCAGAGGACAACGAAGTGGTGTTAAACTGGGGAACAATTCCTACGTTACCTGAAGCCGCGAAACCCCATTGGGATCTCATCAAAGATTATGACATCATCGACTTTGATTTAGGCAATAAAATTACGGGTGCTGGTTTTCCGGTATACAAAGGAAAAGGAGCTCGCTTACAACGCGCGTTGATCAACTTCTTTTTAGATGAAGCCATCAAAGCGGGTTATTATGAAATTCAGCCACCCATCTTGATCAATGAAGATTCAGGATTTGGTACGGGACAATTGCCCGATAAAGAAGGCCAAATGTATGTCACGCAAGCAGAAGGATTGTATTTAATCCCGACGGCTGAAGTACCCATTACGAATTTATACCGTGACGTGATTGTCAACGAAAAAGAGTTACCAATCAAAAACGTAGGGCATACGCCATGTTTCCGTCGGGAAGCAGGTTCATGGGGCGCACACGTGCGTGGCTTAAACCGTTTGCATCAATTCGATAAAATCGAGATTGTGCAAATTCAAAAGCCGGAAAATTCATATGCGGCACTAGAGGAAATGTCCTTACATGTCCAAAGTATTCTTAAAAAACTGGAATTGCCTTATCGCGTTTTACGTCTTTGCGCAGGCGATATGAGCTTTACTGCTGCTTTAACGTACGACATGGAAGTTTGGTCAGCGGCACAAGGCCGTTGGTTGGAAGTAAGTTCAGTATCCAACTTTGAAACTTACCAGGCAAATCGCTTAAAATTACGTACGAAAATAGATGGAAAATCAATCTTGTGCCATACCTTAAATGGCTCAGCATTAGCATTGCCACGTATCGTAGCTGCCATTTTAGAGAATAATCAAGGACCGGATGGCATTAAGATTCCGGCGGTATTAGTACCTTATACCGGCTATACGCATATCAACTAGTCGACACTCAATCGGAAACCCTCGCCGTGCAAATTCATTAATTGTACGCGAGGGTCTTCTTTTAAAAGCTTGCGTAATTTCGTCATGTAGACATCCATGCTGCGCGCATTAAAGTAGGTGTCATCTCCCCAAATTAATTTCAAGGCGAAGGACCGACTAACCGGTCGGCCTAAGTTTTCACACAACAACTTCATGAGCTCGTTTTCCTTTGGGGTAAACTTTTGTTCGTTCCCTTGAAAAACCAGACGCATTTTCGAGGGATAATACATAAAGTCCCCCAATGGAATTTCATCCGCTAAGGCAGGCAAGGATTTATCTGAATGCGTGCGACGCAAAACGGCCTCCATGCGAGCCACAAGAACATCCATCGAGAATGGTTTCGTGAGGTAATCATCCGCACCTACTTTAAAGCCTTGTAAAGTGTCTTCCTCCATCGACTTTGCTGTCAAAAAGATGATAGGTACGTCTAAGTGTGTGGCACGAATGTCCTTGGCCAAGGTGAACCCATCCTTCTTAGGCATCATTACGTCAAAAACACAAAGGTCAAAATGGCCTTTCACAAATAGATCTAGTGCTTGGTCCCCATCATGCGCCCAAGCTACTTCGTACCCTTTTTTCTTTAAAAATTCAGCTAGCAATAAACCTAAATTAGGATCATCTTCTGCCAATAAAATACTCGGATTAGTTGCCATAAGGTATCGTAATTTCAAATGTACTTCCTTTGCCTAATTGACTCGTTACATGTACGCTTCCGCCATGCGCTTCTACAATCTTTTTCACATAACTCAAGCCCAAACCAAATCCTTTGACATTATGCACATTCCCGGTAGGCACCCGATAAAAGGGTTCGAAAACTTGAGTTAAAACTTCTTTCTGCATCCCGATTCCCTGATCAGTAACACGAATTTGGAATCCCGATTCATCAACGACTGTTGCTATGTTAATCTCCGGTGATTCTATGCTATACTTAACAGCGTTGTCAATTAAATTATTGATCACATTGCTCACGTGAACTTCATCGATAAGTAAATTGGCCGACTCATTTGTAAACGAAGTATGAATTGCCCCATTATTAGCCATCAACATCGGTTGGTTCATCTCAATCACCTGCTGAATCAGCGCGTTCACATCTACGTTTTTCTTCTTGAGTACGATCTCTTCGCGCTCCATCTGAGCCGTTTGAAGCACGCGTTCAACCTGTTGGCCTAAGCGTACATTTTCATCCTTGATAATGCCCAGATAGCGCTGAACCGTCCCATTATCCACCACACTCGTATCTTCTTGAATCAATTGCGTTGCTAGTGAAATCGTCGATATAGGCGTCTTGAATTCATGCGTCATGTTATTGATAAAATCATTTTTGATTTCAGCCAATTTCTTTTGCTTGATGATCGTCATCATGGCGATGTAAAAACAGCCAATCATGATCAAAAGCAAGATGGCCGAACCCAATAGATTTACCCCCATGGTTTGCCAAATAAAACCCATGGAATCTGGAAAAAATACGTGCAAAAACTGACCTGAGGCATGCAAGTCATTGGGATACAAAGACGCCATAAACAAAGGCGTTTGTTTTTTAATACTTGTATTAGATGCAAAAATCCAATCATTGGCCTGCTTCGGCACTTGAGGTGCAATACCAAAGGCATAAGTTAAATTAATGTTTTTAGCCGTTAATTCTTGCCGGAGTAGGCTATCGATGTAATGTGGTTCCACGCGCTGGGCAATGGGGCGCTCTTTAAACAAATAGTCTGAAAGAACTTCTTTCGCGAGTGCCGTTTTTTGAATGACTTTATCGACCTCTTTTTTCGCAAATTTGTTAATCGCTTTTCCAATCATGCGTCGATCTTTTTTGGATAATCCCTCCCGCCTCCGCAGGGATTTTTGCGCACGCTTGATCCGATTCTTATGAATATTGATGCTATTATTTTTGGCAGGTACATCGCTCAACATATCTGACAACTGTTGGTCTTCTTGCAACCTGCGTTGAATATCTTGTTCCGGATTCACATTTACTTGATATTCTTCTGTTATTTCTGCAATCTGTCCATTAGGAAGCATAAAGGATTTGCGAACAAACATAATATCCGATCGAACTTCATTGTGGATTGCTCCTAGTCCATTCCGATGAGAAGGGTCTGGTCCGATGAATGATTCTGCAATTTTGTTTTCCTCGGGTGGCGGCGGGATAAACTCAGGGTTTTTCTCCGAGGCTAATTTGGCAGATAATTCTTTTAGTTTTTTTTGCTGAGTTTCATAGGTCTGCTGCCTTTGAGCCAACATCACTAATTCTTGCTTTTCGAGTTTTCGGACAACCTGCGCCAAACCATCCTGAACGTCCGATGCAAATTGTTCCTTTTTGGTCTCCAGCATGAACCCTAGCCAATAGGCCTGAAAAGCAACAAGCCCCACTAATGCAAGGGTCATCAAGCCAATAATCAACCTAATTTTCTTCTGGGTCATACCTTCGTTACAATCGAAAGAACAAATTTATCAAAATGCGGGGAGGATAAAAGAGGCATTAACACTTCTTAACAAACAAGATTCCAAGGCTTTTCGTAAGTTTGCTCCGCATCAAAAAACAAACATATGAAATATTTCATGCTTACGGCCGCTTTGGCATTCGCGAGCTTCGCAGTAAAAGCTCAAGATAAAAAAGAAGCGACAATCAAAATCGTCATTAGCGAAAACGGTAAAGAACGTGTCATCGAGAAAAAATTTACTGACCTGGATCAAGCAGACGCAGAACTAAAAAAGTTTAGTGATTCTTTAGATATCAGTGTATCTACCTCTGGCGGAAAGAAAAAAATCGTTCGCGTTGATGTGAACAAGAACCACGCGCGCAGGTCTAATCAACCAGGTAACATCATCATCGAGAATATTGATGGGGGTCCAGAAAAGCAGGTAATCATTCGTAAAGGAATTCAGGAAGGCGATCTTATTTCAGAAAATTTCAGAGGTGCAGGTCCGCAAGAAGACAAACGCGTCATGATTATCCGTAAAGGTGATAAAGACGGCAACATTATTTCAGAAGATATCCAAGGACCTCATGAATTCAATATTGAATTAGATGGCCCAGGCAAACACATGAAAATGTTCCGAAATATCCACCAAGATATGTTAGCCGAAGGTTCAAAAACCATACATGGCTTAAAAGCAACGCCAAACAAACCGTTCAACGGAAAAATTAGCGTAAAATTTAATGCACCAGAAAAAGGAAATGCGACCATCTCGATCCTAGATGTCAATGGCAAAGAATTAGCCAACGAGCAGATCAAAGATTTTCAAGGTGACTACCTCGGTCAAATTGACATCAAAAAAGCAGGTTCAGGTGTTTATTTTATTCGCGTAAGCCAAGGAGCGGATGGAGCTGTCAGAAGAGTTAAGGTTGATTAGTTAATTCCCCCAGGCTAATGCCTGGGGTTATATTTTCCGCCTAAGATAAAACCCTGAACGAACGTTCGGGGTTTTTTATTTCCCCATATTCGCCCAAGCGAATGCATACATATCAGCTGTCAATTCAATCAACTTAGCCGTATTACTCGAACCATGACCGCTATTCGTATCAATGCGAATAATCATAGGCTTTTTACTCGTATTCTTCGCTTGTAAAGTCGCAGCATACTTAAACGAATGCGCTGGAACCACACGGTCATCATGATCTGCCGTCGTAATTAACGTGGCAGGATATGATTTCGCCTCAATGTTGTGTAGCGGCGAATAACGGTATAAGACTTTAAATTCTTCCGCGTTGTCACTCGAACCGTAATCGGCAATCCAGTTCCAACCAATCGTGAATTTTTGGAAACGTAACATATCCATCACACCTACGCCTGGCAATGCTACCCCAAATAATTCCGGATGCTGGTTGATGACCGCGCCGACTAGCAAACCCCCATTTGAACGCCCAGAAGCCGCTAAATAAGAGGCCGATGTATATTTTTGTTTAATTAAGTACTTGGCAGCATAAATGAAATCATCAAACACATTTTGCTTGTTGAGCTTCATCCCCGATTGATGCCATTTCTCGCCATACTCACTTCCTCCACGTAAATTAGCTAAGACATAAACCCCTCCCTTTTCCAACCAAGCCATCAAACTTGCCGTGAAAGTGGGCGTTGAGCTGATGTTAAAACCGCCATATCCGTGCAAAATCGTTGGATTTTTACCATTCAATACCAAGCCTTTTTTACTCACAATGAACATCGGAATACGCGTTCCATCCTTACTTTGGTAGAACTTTTGAATCACTTGAAAGTCTTCGGGTTTAAAGGCTAATTTAGGCTTTTGGAATACTTTACTCGTGTTTTGTGCTATCTCGTATTTATAGACCGTAGGAGGGAAATTGAAAGACGAGTAGGTAAAGAAACTGTACTTATCCTCCTTCTCGCCATGAAAACCACTTACATTACCTAAACCAGGTAATTTCACTGTTCCGATGCCCACACCGTTGTAATTGTAAATCAAAGTACGAGACGTAACATCTTTTAAATAGGTCAGATACAGTCGGTGGCCCGCACTTGTAACCGCCTGCAAGGGCTCTGCACGCTCCGCAACCAAGGGTTTCCAATTTGCCTTCTCCGGCTTCGCTAAAGACAATTCCACCAATTTACCATTGGGTGCCCCATCATTCGTTTCCAAAATCAGACGATCACCTTCATTGTCGACAACCGAGTAATGGAAAGCACCGGGTTCGCGGACAATCGGGCGGAAAACATCGCCAACCACATCCGTGCGAATAAACCAAAGCGCATTGCCATCCAAGCCTTTTCCGCGGTCACTGATGGTTAAATACGCGAGCGTTTCATCGTCCGACGTACTCATTGTATGAAAACGCTGTGGATTTCTTTTGTCCTCATAAACCAAACGGTCTTGACTTTGCGGGGTACCCACCTGATGAAACCAGACTTGGTGGTTTTCGTTTTTGGTACTTAATTCCTTCCCTTCTGCAGGTGCAGGATAACGTGAGTAATAAAAGCCATCTCCTTTCCAGGCAACACCACTAACTTTCACCCAATTCAATTGATCAGGCAAATCCTGACCCGTTTCCATGTCCCGAACACCGAAAATTTGCCAGTCACTACCTCCTTTACTCAATCCAATACAAGCATAGCGTCCATTCTTACTTAAACTAAATACCGTTAAACGCGTCGTCGCATCGGTTGACAATTTATTGGGATCCAAAACCTCTTCAGGAGAACCTGTTA
>JBDLUL010000140.1:0-11267 GCA_039805345.1 Bacteroidota bacterium
ATATCACTTCCATTACCAACAGATGATCCTAAACAACGCAAACCGGATATCACCAAGGCTAAGTCCATCTTAGGTTGGGAACCAAAAGTATCTCGCGCAGAAGGACTAAAAATTACTTACGCATATTTCAAATCATTAAGTCCCGAAGATTTACATCGGATGGCACATCATAAAGAGTTTTAATTAAAACCGGGGAAACCCGGTTTTTTTATGGCTTTTGTAGAGATGCGATACTTCGCGTCTAATCCCCAGACTAAAGTCTGGGGTTATAAATAACCCTAGGCTTCAGCCTAGGGAATCGGAATAAAAACGCCGCAAACTTTCACAAACCTGAAGCTTTCCCAAAGAAATAGACGCGAAGTATCGCGTCTCTACACAAAAGAAATAGACGCGAAGTATCGCTTCTTTACACAAAAAAAATAGACGCGAGGTCTCGCGTCTCTACAATAAACAAAAAAGGCTGCTCTTTCGAGCAGCCTTTTTATTTCGGATTTGAAATATCTTAGTTGAAGATATAACGAACGCCGAATTGTGCTTGCCAACGAGATCCAAGTCCAAAAGAACGTTGGAATGTCTCTGACAATGGTGTAGTACCAGAACGGTAAGGGAATTGGAATACTGGCTTACCAGTAGCCGCATCATTACCCGTGAAGCTCAACAAACCAGCACGTAAAGTAGATTGGTTTAAGCCCCACTGCGGAGAAACGTAGTTACCGAAGTTAAATACATCCAAAGTTAATTGTAATGTATTTTTCTTTCCAGCAACATTGATGTAGAAGTCTTGGATAACTTTGAAATCAAAGTTAGCAGCCCAAGGTAACTCAGCACCATTACGCTCTGCATATTGACCACGACGAGATGATAAGTAAGCATCTTGAGAGATGTATTTATCTAAATCATTCCATTGTTGTGCAGCAGTGTAAGTACCCAAATCTTTCAACATGATTTCTGATTGTCCACGAGGGATGTACATCAAATCATTTGCGTTTTGGTTATCGCCATTCATATCACCTGAATATGTGTAAGAGAAACGACCTGCTGGTGCAACTGAATAAGTAAAACCAAATGTAGTCGACGCTTTTTCATTCAAGTAATTCAATTTATATGAACCATATGCGTTGATACGGTGTGCTTGCATATAAGAAGAATAAGATGCAACATTTTCATTTGGATCTCCTGAAACAACGCGATCTCTCCATTGTGATTGCGCAATTGAACCACCATCATTTACTGAACGAGAATCAGAGTTCGTATAAGCTAATGAAGCGAATAAACCATTTTCGAATGATTTAGAGATCGTAGCTGTAAATGCATAAGAGTAACCTAAATCTGTATTCTTGATAACAATCGCATCAGAAATGTTTGGAGCTGTTACCGAGTTTCCTGCAGCTGGTGCATTCAAACCTTTCGTAGAACCATAGATTTGGTAGTTCTTTGTATTCGTAGGAATACCTGCCGCAGATGCTGTATAATAAATTACACGGTTATCTGAACCAACTGCTTTGACAGTTGAATTAGGCAAGTTTACGTTTTGCAAATATACAGCGTTGATATCTTTCGTGTAGATACCTTCTAAAGATACAATCCAGCCATCACCAAATTGCTTATCAACTGCCAAGTTTCCACGGAATACTTGAGAGAATTTAAAGTTTGGATCTGTTACTGCTAAGTTATAAGCAATAGGAGTTACTGTAGAAGTTAATGCTGGACGATATGCATTTACATCTGCATTAAATGGACGACTTGAAAGCCCTGAAGGTAATGTTGGGTTCGCGATATTCTCTGAACCAAATAACACACCATTGTTAGACAATTGGTTTGATAACCAAACGTAAGGCACACGACCTGAGAAGATACCTAAACCACCACGTACTTGTGTCGTTTTGTCATCTTTCACATCCCAGTTAAATCCGAAACGTGGAGACCACAATACTGTTGTACCTGGGAATTTGTTTGTTTCCAATTTAACACCATCACGGAAAGTTAATGCAGGAACATATGTGTTCGTGTATTTCGGCTCATCAAATGATGGGAAAGAAGTTGCATCTCCACGTAGACCAAATGTTAATTTCAAGCCTTTAGCAGCTGTAATTTCATCTTGACCATAGAATGAGAAAGTACTTCCTTTCATCTCAGCAAAAGGGAATTCAGCATAATTAGACCATTGTTGTTGGTAACGTGCTGGGATAATTGTCTTATCTCCACTTGCCGACTTGATAAAATCATCAATTGACTTGAATTGGTAACCACCATAATAGTTAGGAGCAAAACCATTTTTAAATGCGTTTGCTTCATAAGCGATACCCAATGTATACACATGCTTTCCTTTGTAGATTGTTAAGTTATCTGACAATTGGAAGATATCTGAGTTCAACAAGTTGTTTGCTGAGAATGGCTCGTAACCAAATGATGTTAACTCATTCAAGTTATTATTTCCAATATCGACCGTTGGGAAAGGAGTATTATTCACTGGAGACTCACGGTAATCACGCATTGCTGTATAACCTACTGTCAAGTTATTCGAAATAGAGTTCGAGAACGTTGAGTTCAATTCTGCGATGTATGAATCTAAGTTGTTGTTAATACGGTACAATGAACCTTGGAAAGGCAATACCGCTGCAGATGGTGCACGACCACCTGATAATGAACCAGAACTAGATGGAGAGATATCAGCAAATGAACGTAAGTAGTTGTACTTAATGTTCAATTTATGCTTGTCTGAAATATTCCAATCTAAACGTACATTCGCTTTTTGAGAATACTTTTCTTTATTGTAGTTCTCATAAGCACCTGGATCGTAGCTATATTTTGTTACCAAAAATTGCTTTAAACGATCTAAATCTTCTGCCTTAGCAATAGAACGATTGGGTTCAGTTCCCGTACGCGTAGCAACAAAGTTAGAGCCTGGATCTGATTGAGCCTCTTGCTCAAATGAACCAAAAATAAACAACTTATTTTTGATGATGGCTCCACCTACACGTGCACCGAATTGACCACGTGTAAATTTACCATATTGGTTTGTTGCATCACCGATTTTATTTCCAACCAAACCTTCATTTGTTCCGAAATAATAACCTGAACCCGTCCAATTGTTTGTACCTGACTTCGTTACAACGTTAATGTTTGCACCTGTTGCCATTCCTTGACGAACGTCATAAGGAGCAATTAACACTTGGAATTGATCAATCGCATCAACTGAAATAGGAGAAGCACCCGTTTGACCACCAATAGTAGATGATAATGCAAAAGCATTATTGAAATAAGCTCCATCAACTGTTACGTTGTTGTACAAAGCATTACGACCCGCAAAGTTCAAGCCATTTGCACGTGGATCTAAACGAGCAAAATCACCTAATGAACGATTCAAAGTTGGTAACGTTGTAATAGTAGAGTTAGAAACTGTTGTTGCAGCACCTGTACGACCTGAGTTAATTACAGATGAACGAGACGCAACTACTTTAACTTCTTCCAATTGCGATTGATTTACCTCTAACTTGAAGTTTTGACGAAGTTCAGAAGCCAACGTTAAAACGATACCTGACTGAACAGCCTCTTTGTAACCTACAAAAGTTACAGAAACTTTGTATGGACCACCCACACGCATGTTTACGATGTTGTAACGACCGTCAGCACGTGTAGACGCACCGTAACGAGAACCTGTTGGTTCGTGAATAGCAATTACCGTAGCTCCCGGTAGGCCTTCACCCTTTTCATCAACAACACTACCCGCTAAAGCGGAAGTGGTAGAACCCTGTGCAAACACTTGCCCAATGGGTAGCGCCATCAAAAGCATTAAAAATGCTCCTAACAACACAGAATGAGTAATAAATCTTCTCTGCATAAATTTGGAATTTAGTTATAAATTAAATTGAAGAATTAAGCCACAAAATAAACCTAAAAAATCAAATACTCCAAAAATAAACGAAAAGCTTTTATACCCGTTAATCTTATAATTATCTGATTTTTAGCATTAAAGGCATATAAAATTTACCTATTCGCATGATAGAGCCCTAGATTAGTCCTAAAATCATTTTAAATTTAACAGAAAGATAATTTTTAACTATTTAAAGAATAATTTTGCCAGAGAATTTAACTTTATGCAATCGAACAACGAACCCATTAAATTAACGGCATTTTCACATGGTGCAGGATGCGGATGTAAAATTTCCCCTCAGATTTTAGATACCATTCTAAAATCAGATACACCGAAGAAACATCATCCCCTACTACTCGTAGGTAATGAGAGCCGAGACGATGCGGCAGTTTTCGATTGGCAAAATGGAGAGGCCGTTATTTCAACGACCGACTTTTTCATGCCAATTGTTGATGACCCTTTTGATTTCGGTAAAATTGCCGCGACCAATGCTATCTCTGATATTTATGCGATGGGTGGAACACCGCTCATGGCAATTGCCATCTTAGGTTGGCCGATCGAAAAATTAGCGCCCGAAATTGCCGCGCAAGTACTTGAAGGTGGGCGGGCCGCATGTGCAGAAGCTGGCATTCCTTTAGCAGGTGGCCATTCCATTGATTCGCCTGAACCCATATTTGGACTAGCGGTCACAGGAAAAGTAAAAAAAGAAGAGCTCAAACAAAACGATACGGCCACAGAAGGCTGTATCCTTTATCTTACTAAACCTTTGGGAGTAGGCATATTAACAACAGGCCAAAAACGTGGTATCGTTGAGGCAGGAGACTTGGGGCGCGCGGTTAAACAAATGAGCACCTTGAATTCATTCGGGGCTCATTTAGGTCCACTATCTTACGTGAAATCATTAACTGATGTCACAGGATTTGGCTTATTTGGACATTTAGTCGAGATGGCTGACGGATCCGGTCTAAGTGCCAAAATTGACTTTGATAGCTTACCACTACTTCCCAATATCGCATATTATTTAGATCAAAAATGTTTCCCCGGAGGAACCTCTCGAAATTTAGCGAGCTATGGTCACCGTTTGAGTGATGAAATCAATGAGCGCCAACGATACATCGGGGCGGACCCACAAACATCAGGAGGATTATTAATTGCCGTAGAAGCTGAACATACAGCCGAGTTTGAAGCCTTTGCATCAGCACATGGCTTGGAATTAAGCCCAATAGGAGAATTAACTAAAGCACAAGATAAAGCCATTTATTTAGCCTAATGAAACTTTTCGCTCGCACCGTTGGCACAACGGGAACTCCCATCATCATTCTACATGGAATATTTGGTACCTCCGATAACTGGCTAGGCATTGCCAAAGCTTTCGCTGAAACCAACCGTGTATATTTATTAGACCAGCGCAACCATGGGCAATCACCCTGGTCGGACGAATTCGACTACCAAGTCATGGCGGCGGACTTAAAAGAATTTATCGAAGACCACAACCTAGAAAATCCAATCATCCTTGGTCATTCCATGGGCGGCAAAACGGTTATGCAATTTGGCTTAAACTACCCAGGAATTGCACAAAAAATCATCGTAGTCGATATTGCGCCTAAATTTTACCCAGTTCATCACACGAGTATTTTAGCAGGTTTAAATTCGGTGGACCTTTCATCGATTCAAAGCCGAAATGATGCGAATGAGCATATGAAACGTTTTGAGGAAAATGAAGGTGTGCGTCAGTTTTTACTAAAGAACCTATACCGCAATTCCGAGGGTGCTTTTGCCTGGCGAATCAACTTGCCTGTCATCACCAAAAACATTGATGTGGTTGGGCATGAGTTATTCATCAAAAACGCATGTGAAACGGCAACCTATTTCATCAAAGGGGGAAATTCACATTACATCCAACCGGAAGACGAACGATATATTGCCGAAATTTTCCCCAATTTCGAATTGGTAGAAATACCAAACGCTGGACATTGGGTGCAGGCAGACCAACCTGAAGCATTTATTCAGGTGTTAAAAGAAATTCTATGAAGTTAGTCCTCATCCCCTGCCCCATAGCAGAACAAACAGCAGCCCAGGTCCTCCCAGAAGAAGTGCGACAAGCAGTTCTTCAAACAAAACACTTTCTCGTGGAGAATGTACGAACCGCGCGTAGATTCATCAGTGAATTAAAACTAGGAATTCAAATCGATGAGCTAACGTTTGAAATATTAGATAAGGATACAGAACGAAAAACGGTTACCGATTTTTTCAACAAGCATATTGCTGCCGAATTGATGGGTGTTATTTCAGAAGCAGGCTGTCCAGGTGTTGCTGATCCAGGCGCATTGGCAGTTGCCATAGCACAGGAAATGGGTATCGAAGTTTTACCTTTGGTAGGCCCCTCTTCGATCCTATTGGCTTTGATGGCTTCTGGATTTTCAGGCCAACAGTTTCGCTTTCATGGGTACCTACCCATCGATCGTGCTGCACGAATCCGCCGCATCGAGGCCTTACAAAAAGATGTCGAGAAGACAGGGGAAACCCAGTTATTCATCGAAACGCCCTATCGGAATAATGCGATGCTGGATGATTTAATTCAGCAATTACCTGGAAATCAGTTGTTGGCTATCGGATGTAACATCCAAGATCCTACCGGATTTACCCAAACTAAGCGCCTGCAACAATGGTCCACAGAGAAGCCAGACCTGCACAAAAAACCCTGTATCTTTTTACTAGGTCGCTCATAAAATTTGTAATTTGCACCAAAATTTATTTTCGTGATTTACCAACAAGCTTTTACCTGTAACCCTTTTCAAGAGAATGCCTATTTCGTTTGGGATGACGCAGGTAATGGGATCGTTATCGATCCAGGGTGCTATACCTATGAAGAGCGAAAAGAAATGCATGACTTTATCGAGTCAAAAGGAATTAAACTTCAATATATCCTGAATACGCACGCACACATCGACCATGTGTTAGGTGTTGCTTATTTCCAACAAACCTATAAAATCCCATTTTGCCTACACCCATTGGATAAACCTTTATTGGACGATGCAGCCAACCGTGCCCAAGTTTACGGATTTCCGCATTTCCAAGCAGCTGAAGTCGATCGCTGGTTGGTCAATAATGAACAAATTCAAGTGGGCGAAATGAACTTCAACGTTTTGTTCGTACCTGGACATGCGCCGGGACATGTGGCATTTTATGAAGCATCTATGGGATGGGTATTCGGCGGAGATGTATTGTTCAAACGCAGTATCGGTCGGACGGATTTTCCGTTGTGTAATCACGCCGACTTAGTAAATAGTATCAAAACACAATTGTATACCTTGCCAGGGGAAACAACAGTATTTCCTGGACATGGCCCATCAACAACGATATCAGAAGAAAAAATCTCAAACCCATTTGTGAAAGCATGAAAAAGGAAATCCCTAATCTTTTGACCTTAGGTAATCTGTTAGCGGGTTGCATGGGATTGTATTTTGTCATGCAAGGTAACGTGCTTTTTGCTTCTTATTGCATTTTCATTTCCTTGGTTTGTGATTTCTTGGATGGATTTTTGGCGCGCCTTTTACATGCCTATTCAGACCTTGGGAAAGAATTAGATTCGTTGGCAGATGTGGTTTCGTTTGGAATACTCCCAAGCTTCATGCTTTTGAATTTAGTTGAACAAAGTTGTGGGGCTCAATGTACCACGGGGCCTTTGGGTTTTTACAAACCCTTCTTAGTGTTCTCATTAGCATTAATGTCAGCCTATCGATTAGCGAAATTCAACATCGATACGCGTCAAACGGATTCCTTTATCGGTGTTCCTACTCCTGCAAATGGGCTTTTGGTAGCTTCATTGCCTTTGATCTTACATTTCCAACCGGAATACACGGCTTATATTTTACATTACAAAGGCCTGTTGATCTACAGTATATTAATGAGTTATTTACTCGTGTCTGAATTACCCTTGATGGCCTTTAAATTCAAGACATGGTCTTGGTCTGACAATCAAACTAAATACTTATTCTTAATTTATTGCGTTGCTTTGCTAGTAATGCTTAAATTTGCAGCTTTCCCTGTTTTGGTGATATCTTATATTGCTCTCTCAGGTATTCTTTCGTTAAATAAATCCATTCAAAAATGAAATTCATCGCCGAAATCAATGTAATGCCTCAAAAAGAAATTCTTGACCCACAAGGAAAAGCAGTTCGTATCGGCTTACAAAACTTAAATATTACACAAGTATCTGATGTTCGTATTGGAAAGCATATCACTTTACAATTAGAAGCAGCAACAGAAGCAGCGGCGAATGAGATTGTAACGGAAGCTTGTAAGAAATTATTGGCGAATCTGATTATGGAGGAATTCGAATTTACGCTAACAGCGATCTAAATCAGAACTGGCCTGTATGCAACATCACAAGCGTGCAGGCCTCTTCTACTTCAATTCCTTGTTTGATTAATTCAGACATTAATGTAGGATTCTCAGTTCCTGGATTAAAAATCACACGCTTAGGATTTAAAAGATTAATATAGGCCAACAAATCTTGTTGGTGTGAGGGCCCGACATATAATGTCACCGTATCTATCGCTGAGATAATCGGTTGATTATTTTGGATCTCAATTCCTTGAACCTCTCCTTTTTTTATCCCGACTAAAAACACTTCGTGGCCTTTCTCCAACAATAGATTTGTTGCGATATAAGCATATCGAGTAGGATTCGTGGAAGCTCCGTAGACTAAGACGCGCATATTATCAGTTTGTTGATACAATAATAGTGAAATATCTCGCGATTTTAGCTTAGCTTAACGCTCAATAATAACCACTAACACACAATCCTATGCTTACACGTTCTACATGGACGGAAAAATGGGCATTTATTCAATTGCCTATTCCGACTGATCAAATTTATCAAATTTCAAATTTTGGCAGAGTCCGAAATAAGCAACAAAAAATCTTACAGGGCTCAAGTATTCAGGGGTATCGAACACTCAATATTCGGATTGGTACTGAACATGTAAATTTTTACTTACATAAATTGGTAGCACTCCATTTCCTAGCGCAAAAATCAACAGATGATCAATTTGTTATTCACCTCGACTATGACAAATTAAACAATGAAGTGAACAACTTAAAATGGGTATCGCGCACCCAATTGACTGCACATAATCGACTAAATCCAGCCAATGTAAATAAGCGAAAACCTTCCACGGGAAAACATTATAAACTTAATCCGGGGAAGGTCAAAATCATCAAGCAAATGCTTCTTTCAGGTAAAAGCAGACCTAAAATGATCGCCAAGCAATTTGGTATTACCTCAACCCAAGTAACACGCATTAAGAAAGGAGAAAACTGGAAACACGTAAGCTAGAACAATTTTGATGCAATGGCATGAACACTATCGGACTTACTCATGGTATAGAAATGCAAAGCAGGCACACCCGCTTGAATCAATTCTTTACCTTGCTGTACCGCCCAATCAATGCCCAATTGTTTGATGGCCGCATTATTTGTACACTTTTTCGCTTCGGAAACCAAGGCTTCTGGCATTTCTAAGTGGAATATTTCGGGTAATATTTCCAGTTGGCGTGCTGTAGCTAATGGCTTTATACCAGGAATAATAGGGACATGAATGTCGATGGCACGGCATTTATCAACAAAATCAAAATAATGCTGATTGTTAAAGAACATTTGCGTCACAATGTAATCAGCACCGGCATCCACTTTTTGTTTTAAATAGCGTAAGTCTTCTTCCAAAGAAACCGCTTCGAAATGCTTTTCTGGGTAAGCAGCAACGCCTATACAGAAATTAGTAGGTAAGGATTCCGTCTCTTCATGCAACAAAATCCCTTGATTCATCGCATGTACTTGCTCAACCAATTCATTGGCATAGGCATGCCCGCCCGGTTTTGGAATAAATCGCTCCTCCCCTTTTTCTTGGTCCCCTCGTAATATTAACGCGTTTTCGATGCCTAAATAATGTAAATCAATCAAAAAATCTTCGGTTTCCTCTTTGGTAAAACCTCCACAAATTACATGTGGAACAGCTTCAACTTTGAATTTCTGCATAATGGCAGCACAAATACCCAAAGTACCGGGACGCTTACGAATCGGAATCCGCTTCAATAGCCCATCAACCATTTTCTCAACATATTCCTCACGGTGATAAGTCACCTCAATGAACGGAGGATTGAATTCCATCAAAGGCTCAATGTGGGAAACTAACTCACCCAAATGTTGGCCTTTCATCGGTGGAATAATCTCAATGGAGAATAATGTTTTCCCCTTCGCTTCCTCGATATATTGTGTAATTTTTGTCATGCTATTTTATACATCATAGGTTAAAACGGGACTTAACCAACGTTCGATTTCTTCTACACTCATTCCTTTGCGATTAGCATAATCAACTACTTGATCTTTCGCAATTTTACCTAATCCAAAATAAGTACTTTCCGGATGTGAAAAATAGAATCCAGAAACAGATGATGCTGGATGCATCGCATAGCTTTCTGTTAATTCTATTCCTAATTGTTTTTCAGCATCCAACAATTCAAATAATCGCTTCTTTTCTGTATGATCCGGGCAAGCTGGATAACCAGGAGCTGGACGAATGCCTTGGTATTTCTCGGAAATCAATTCTTCATTGCTCAAATTCTCCTCCGAAGCATAGGCCCAAAACTCTTTACGAACACGTGCATGCATCAATTCAGCAAAAGCTTCCGCTAACCGATCCGCCAAGGCTTTCACCATGATGGAATTGTAATCATCGTGTTGTTTCTCAAAGCGTTCCAATAAAACCTCAATGCCTACACCCGTCGTTACAGCAAAAGCACCTACATAATCCGTTTCACCGGTTTGCAAAGGCGCGACAAAATCACTTAAACAACGGTTGGGAAGACTAGCAGCCTTCTGACCTTGTTGGCGTAAATGATGTAACCAAGCACTTGAATCCGATGTGTCATCCTTTTGAACGATATCGTATTCGATGTGCGTATGAACCCCATGCTTATCGCATGGAACTTCTTTGACCTGCTCCACGATATCATGCAAAATAATATCATCCCCAAATCCATTCGCAGGAAAGAAACCTAAAGCCGCTTTGGCGGTCAATAATTTATTGTCAACAATTTCCTGTAACAGCGCTTGCGCATCGTTGAATAATTTTCTTGCCTCTTGGCCTATCGTCTCGTTCTCAAATATTCGAGGATATTTGCCAGATAATTGCCAAGTCGAGAAGAATGGCGTCCAATCAATGTATTGAGCAATTTCAGCTAAATCATAATCTTGGAAATATTTTACACCCAAGAAACTCGGCTTGTTTGCCTTAAATCCAGCCCAATCAATGCCAGTAGATTTTTGACGCGCTTGCTCGATCGCCAAGTAATTTTTTTCTTGTTGGCGCGCGGCATGTGAAACCCGTAATT
>JBDLUL010000141.1:0-17881 GCA_039805345.1 Bacteroidota bacterium
GAGCCCTTGAAAATGAAGGGGATTCCCATCGATTTGGTGATACCGTCTATGCGCTCAGCAATTTCGAAGGCTAAGTCCCGACTTTCGATGGCACAACTACCAGCCATCAAGAAGAACGGCCCTTTTCCTAAACTTTCTATCGTGGGTAAAGTCATATTATAAAATGTTTACTTCAGTCTCTAAAACGACACCAAATTTTTCTAAAATCGATTTCTTAATTTGCTCCGAGAGCGTTTGAATTTCACTGCCTTTGGCATGGCCATAATTCACAAGAACCAAAGCCTGTTTGGCATGAACACCAGCATCTCCTGAACGATACCCTTTCCAACCCGCCTGCTCGATTAACCAGCCAGCCGGAAATTTAATGGTAGAACTTCCTTCAACAGGGTAATGTGGAATATTCGGATAGGCTTCAATCAATTTAGCCGCAGCCTCAGCCGACAAGGCAGGATTTTTAAAGAAACTCCCTGAATTTCCAATTTCTTTCGGGTCCGGCAATTTGCTTTGGCGAATTTCAATGACAGCATTTGCGACATCGCTAATTCCTGGGTTAACAATTCCTTTCTCAGCCAAAACCGATTGAATCGCACCATAAGAAGTTTGGGGTTCAACCTGTTTATTTAATCGAAAACAAACGGCCGTAATTAAATATTGCCCTTTTCCTTCATGTTTGAAATAACTCTCACGGTATCCAAATGCACAACGAGCAGCATCAAAACGCTCCAGCTGCATGTTCGTTAAATTCAAGGCATCTAAATGATCAAAGGTATCTTTGATTTCAACCCCATAGGCTCCAATGTTCTGCATAGGTGCAGCACCGACCGTTCCGGGGATCAATGACATATTTTCAATACCAGCCCACTGGTGATCTACCGCATAACATACAAAATCATGCCAAACAACCCCAGCACCTGCCTTCACCCAAATATGATGCGCATCTTCTTCCACAACCTCTATCCCATCCATTTGAATCTTGACGACCAAGCAATCAATGTCCTTAGTCAACAACAAATTACTCCCACCGCCTAAAAACAAATGTTTGACATGGGCATAATTCCCCGTTTGAACGAGCTCTATGTATTCTTGTAAATGATTTATTTCAACAAAATAACGCGCAGAAACATCTATGCCAAATGTATTATAAGGCAGCATGGATACGTTTTCTAACACACGTGGAGCCGATTTAACCAAGGGCATATTAGGTAAGTTTGGTCGATAAAAATTCTTGTAAAGAAGGCACCTCCGTCTGAAGCAGGTTCTGGTTGTTTCCTTCCCATACCTTTTTACCATCTTTTAAAAAGATTATGTATTCACCTAAACGCATCACAGAATTCATATCATGTGAAATAACGATGGTGGTAATATTAAATTCTTTGGTAATTTCCTGAATCAATAAATCAATTTTAACAGCTGTTAAAGGATCCAAACCCGAATTGGGTTCATCACAAAATAGGTATTTCGGATTCATCACAATAGCACGTGCAATCCCGACACGCTTCTTCATTCCACCCGAAATATCCGAAGGCATCTGGTGAGCTGCAGCCTCTAAACCGACGCGCTGTAAACATAACATCGCACGGGTATTTTTTTCTTCTACGGTTTGAGATGTTAACGTATCCAAAGGAAAGCGAACATTTTCTAAAACCGTTTTTGAATCAAATAAAGCGCCTCCTTGAAATAAAACACCCATTTCCCGACGAATCGCCTTGACCGTATCTTGATCAGCTTTTAAGAAGTCTCGACCATCATAAAGGACTTGACCCTGCTCAGGCTTTAAGATACCAATCATACACTTGAGCAACACACTTTTCCCAGTTCCACTACCCCCGATAACCATATTAATTTTGCCTGGCTGAAAACTTGCGTCTATACCATCCAAAACAACACGACCCTCAAATTCTTTGTGTATGTGCTTCAACTGAATCATATTCAAAATTAGCTATATTTTACGTAAAAACGGCATGACAAATTTGTTTTTAACCGCAGAGAATTGTGTACCTTAGGCCTATTAAACTACAATCCTATGCTACTAATTATTATCGGTGCCTTGCTCTTATTAGCAAGTAAAACCATTGACAATCCCAATCTCGTTTTTGCCAAATTCGCCTCTCCTATTCGGAAAGTGGCCATCGTACTTATTGTATTAGGCATTAGCAGTTCCACCATTAAGCAAATTGACGCTGGCGAAGTAGGCGTTCAAAGTGTTTTCGGAAAAGTTTCCGATCGTACCTTGTCCAGTGGCTTGAACTTCACAAACCCACTGGCTAGCATCACGGTATTCGATGCGAAAACGCAAAACTACACCATGTCGGCCGTACATGACGAAGGCGACAAAGAGGGTGACGATGCCATTCGCGTATTAACCGCAGATGGCTTAGAAGTTGTTGTAGATCTAACCGTACTTTATCGAATCCTACCTTCACAAGCTCCCACGATTTTAAAGGAAATCGGCCCGGACTATAAAGACAAAGTTGTAAGACCCATCACACGTACGATGATTCGCGACAATGCGGTTTATTACGACGCAGTAGCGCTTTATTCATTAAAACGAAATGAATTCCAAACTCGTATATACAAGGACATCGAAAGTAATTTCAAAAAGCGTGGCTTGGTATTAGAGCAGTTATTGATTCGCAATATCAATTTACCTAATTCGGTGAAGCAGACCATTGAATCTAAAATCAACGCAGAACAAGACGCTCAGAAAATGCAATTCGTCTTGTTAAAAGAAAAACAAGAGGCCGAACGTAAGCGTGTAGAAGCGCAAGGGATTGCCGATTACCAAAAAATATTATCGACGGGATTAAGCGACAAACAATTGCAATATGAATCCATCATTGCGCAGAAAGAGATCGCTAAATCGCCCAATACCAAAGTTATCATTATGGGGAACAAATCAACCCCAATCATATTGGGAAATAATTAATTAAAAAAGGCTCCGAAAATTCGGAGCCTTTTTTTTATTTCTTCAAAATGGTATGTCCCATTTTATCACGTTTGGTTTTTAAGTAGGCCTCATTATGCGGATTCGATTGGATTTCAATCGGCAAAGATTCCACAATCTCTAATCCATAACCCAATAGACCAGCCCGCTTTTTAGGATTGTTCGAAATCAATTTGATTTTGCGAATACCCAAATCTCGTAGAATTTGCGCACCCACACCGTAATCCCGCTCATCCATCGCAAAACCCAATTCCAAATTAGCTTCTACCGTATCTCTTCCCTGCTCTTGTAATTTATAGGCTTTTAATTTATTCAATAAGCCAATTCCTCGGCCTTCTTGGAACATATATAACACAACGCCTTTACCAGCCTTCTCCACCATTTCCATGGCTTTATGCAATTGGCCACCGCAATCGCACCGACAAGAACCAAAAATATCTCCTGTCACGCAAGAACTATGCACGCGAACCATCACAGGCTCATCAGCATCCCACGTTCCTTTAATTAATGCTAAATGCGTATCACCCGTATTTTTTTGCTTGTAAGCGATCAAATCAAAATGCCCCCATTCTGTGGGCATATCAACACCAATTTCACGTTGAATTAAAGATTCCGTGGCTAAGCGATATTCGATTAAATCCTTAATCGTCACTAACTTCAAATCAAATTTATCAGCGATAACGCGCAAATCAGGCAAACGTGCCATCGAGCCATCCTCATTCAAAATTTCAATTAATACTCCTGAAGGTTTGAATCCTGCCAATTTAGCAAAATCCATTGATGCTTCCGTATGACCCGTACGACGCAAAACGCCCTCCGTACGGCTCTTTAACGGAAATATATGACCAGGACGACCTAAATCACTTGGTCGGGTATCCACATTTACTAATGCCTGAATCGTTTTTGCACGATCTTGTGCTGAAATACCTGTCGTACAACCATGCCCTAACAAATCAACGGATACCGTGAAAGGAGTTTCGTGGGAGGTTGTATTTTGATCCACCATCATTTCCAAACCCAACTCAATGCATCGCTCATTCGTCAACGAAACACACATTAGTCCACGAGCTTCACGAATCATGAAATTAACAATCTCAGGGGTAATTGCTTCTGAAGCACAAATCAAATCCCCTTCGTTTTCTCGATTCTCATCATCGGCAACAATGATCATTTTTCCTTGACGAATATCTTCAATGGCATCCTCAATACGATCTAAGCGTATACTTTCCTCCTGCATGTTTGTTGTGTTTTTTGAAACGAAAACACAAAGGTAAGCAGAAATAGTTCCCATTTTAGCTACCTTTGTCAGATAAAATTATAGAATCACGCATGTCGATTGAAGCGAAAAATCTAAGTAAACATTATGGCGCTCAAATTGCAGTGAATGCATTAAACTTCAGCGCCCAATCCGGACAGATTGTTGGGTTTCTTGGACCTAATGGAGCTGGTAAATCGACTAGCATTAAAATGCTTGTTGGCCTCATTCAACCCACTTCAGGCGAAGCATATATTTCGGGTAAACGTGTCAGCCAAGATTCATTAGAACTCAAAAAGCAAATTGGATATTTAGCGGAAGATAATCCCTTGTACAAGGAGATGTATGTCAAAGAATTTCTAGCATTCATCGCCTCTTTACACAAGCTATCGCAAGCGCGAATTCAAGAGGTCATTCAATCAACAGGTTTGACCCTTGAGCAAAACAAAAAGATACAAACCCTTTCGAAGGGCTATCAGCAACGCGTAGGAATTGCGCAAGCCCTATTACACAATCCATCTATTTTGATTTTAGATGAACCAACTAGCGGTTTGGACCCAAATCAAATGGAAGAGATTCGTTCGTTAATTCTGTCCTTAAAACCGGGACGTACCATTTTATTTTCGAGCCATATTCTTAGTGAGGTTGAAGCGATTTGCGACCGTTTACTGATCATTAATCATGGTGTATTGCAGGCAGATTGCAGCATGGATGAAGCCAAAACCTTTCCAGGCGGTATCAATCAGTTATTCCAAGAAAAGACTAAGATTGTAAAGTAAAATCATCTGCATCGAGATGTGCAGGAAATTTAGCACGAAAATCCTTCAGAGCTTGAAAGGAAAGCGTTTCAGTTTGGATAAGCGCTTCCGAGGATAAAGGATGAAGATCTTCGCCTTTAAATGAAATTATACTAGATGCTCCAGCATATTCAAGTTGGTTTCCATCAACACCCACACGATTTACACCAACAACATATGCTAGGTTTTCAATGGCTCTTGCACGTAACAGGGTTGACCAAGCATGTGTACGGGCTGCAGGCCAATTGGCAACATAAACCGCTAAATCGTATTTCAAACCCACATTACGTGACCATACGGGAAAACGCAAATCATAACAAATAAACGGGGCTATTGACCAAGACTTATAGGAGATCAAACAAGAGGAATTTCCTGCCGAATAAAAGGTATCTTCATTGCCCATTCGGAACAGGTGACGCTTGTCATAGCTATCAATCTTACCTGATGGATGCACGGCGAATAAGCGATTAAAATACCTTCCAGATTCCTTAATTTTGAGACTTCCAATAAGTAATACCTGTAATCGAGCGGCTTGTAATTTCATCCATTGAACCGTAGCACCCGATGAAATTTCAGCACCCCTAGCAGTCATACTAAATCCTGTACTGAACATTTCTGGCAGCACTATTACATCTGTAAATCCTTGCAAATTTTGTAGCGATTCCTCCAGTTGAGCGCAATTGGAAATCGGATCTTCCCAAACCAAATTGGCTTGAACGTAACTAACCCGTAAATCTTGATTCAGGGTTGACATGGTATTCTTATTTATTTAGCAATAAAAGAATAATAGATGCGAATCTTTGTCTTTAACGCCTTCAAGGAAGTAAATCTTGCCGTTTCACTAAGCATTTTCGTATAACCCGTTGAACTAGAAGTAGGCGTAGGGGTAAGCAAGAAACCGTTATTTACTTTGCGGCCGTTCAAGATAGACTGAAGCTCGGTCGTTACATTAAATGTATACGTTCTGTTATAAGCATTGTAACTTGCTGTTTGAACACCTGAACCACCCTCAGAAAGCACATATCCGAGTCCATAGCCATTTCGCAAAGGCTTATTATTGCCATCGACCTGTAACAAGGTTAATTGGCCTAACGTTTGATTTAAATCTGCACCCTCTTCGGCTTCAAAAACAAGCTCTGCTTTATTAACAGCAACATTTCGGTCACCTTTTAACTTTAACAAAGTAGGAAAGTCAACTTTCGTTACTAGGCCTGAACCCGATTGAACGAAGGTAAATTGACCAGTAGCTTCAGCTGAAACGGAATTACCCGCCTTAACAAGGCTTGCAAGTGCTCCAGATCGAGCAAATTGATATTGATTGTAACGGGCATTAACTTCGGTCATTAATGCATTCGATAAACTAAAGAAATAATTTAGCTCATATTTTAACGTATCATTGGGATTGTGCCAATATAATGTCATTCGCGAATAAGCTGGATTAAATCCCAATAAAGCGGCATTAGCGCCACTTGATGAACTAATCTTTAACCCCGGAAATGCTTTACGAAAGGCATTACCACCACCTGCTAGTGACTTATCGGCATAATTAGCTAATAATTCTCTACCTAATGTTGGCGACATAAGAAATTTCAACGTATCCAATTTCAAAGAATCTCCATTGGAGGCTTTTGATCGAATCGGACGCGGACGAAATGTATGTGAGCCTACAACTGCCGGATTCACAGAAACCGAAGCAGTATTCGTAAAATAATCCGTAGAAGTACTTAAGCTATCCTTTAATTTATAAACATTAATTGTTTGGATTTGATTGGTATCACCTTGGTAACTTTTATAAACCAATTGCATCTTTAATGAATCTAAAATAGACTCCTTTTTAGCATAAAGTGAATCAGCGTTAGCAAATTGTGTATAAATAGCAGAAGAAAAAACGCCTAAAACAGGGTGTGTGTAAGAACCCACCAACAAAGAACTTGCTCCGCCCGTTTGAATAGAGTCCATTAACACCGTACGAGATTTCACTTGAAGGGTGTCCGTAAAATTTAAGCCAACCTCTACACTAAACAAATCTGCACCAATTTCTTTTGGAGCATCGCAAGAGGCTAGAAAAAGGGAAACGATTCCCAACCATTTAATTACCGGCCAATTCAATGTACGTTTTTTCGAAGAAATCGAGGTCATTATCGGCAATGTTTTGGAAGGTTTTATCTTGATATTCATCAATAATCGGTTGGATTCGGGTATTATCCGCATTTTCTAAAGAAACAATTTTATCAGCAAATTCGGCGCCAAGTTTAATGAACGCTTGATAGTCGGCACCATCTAAACTAGATAAATGCGCATCATCCATGTCGCCAATTTTAACTTTCTCTTTTAAGTCGTCTGCTGAAAACGTAAAATCGAAGCTCGTATTGTGAGGAGAGAAAATTGTTTTAGAATCTTTAAAAATAGGGTGATTCCGGTAGTAAGAAGAAATGTACAATGGCACGAAACTTGACATCCAATCATTACAATGTATGACGTCAGGTGACCATCCTAATTTAATCACAGTCTCTAAAGCGCCTTTACAGAAGAATATTGCTCGCTCATGGTTATCCGCATAAAATGCTTCTTCCTTGTCGGTCAACACATATTTCCGCTGGAAATAATCTTCATTATCAATGAAATATACTTGCAATTTAGCAGCAGGAATACTAGCAACTTTGATTGTCAAAGGCTTCTCTTCATCGCCCATCGGAATGGTAATTCCAGACAAACGAACCACTTCATGCAAACGGTTTTTACGTTCATTAATCGACCCAAAACGGGGAACCAAAATTCGAATTTCCATTCCACGCTCTTGCATCGCAGTTGGTAACGCGCGAACAAAATCAGCTATTTTGGATGTATTGAGGAAGGGATCAACCTCGCTGGAAACGTAAAGAATACGCAATTTAGACATGCTAAAATTAGTTAGGGGAATTTATCCCAAAAAACAAATGCAAAAATATAAAAAATTAAGCACAATTCCGCACGTTTATTAATTAAAGGTCTTTATTTTGCCTATTGAATTAAATGGATTCCAAGCTTATATGATCAAAGCCCTCCTCAAATATAGCATTTCATCACTTCTTGCGATTGCCCTTTTATATTGGGCCTTCTCCAAAAGTGATCTACACTGGGCAGATATTTACCAAAGTGCATTAACCGCTAATTATCAATGGATTATTATTTCCATCGTAATTGCCTTAATTTCACACCTATTGAGAGCGCTTCGCTGGGAACAACTATTAGGTGCTATGCAGTATAAACCGGGCACAACGCGTACGTTTTCAGCAGTTTTAATCGGTTATTTTGCCAATTTCATCGTTCCTAGAATGGGGGAAGTTTCGCGTTGTGGCTCCCTTCAAAAGACGGCCAATATCCCATTTGAAAAGTCGTTTGGAACCGTTATTACCGAAAGAATCGTTGACTTACTTGGCCTCGCTGTATTAGTTGGCCTAACCTTTATCGTCGAATGGAAACCCATTCAACAATTTCTATTCCCTAATTTTCACCTCCCTCCTACCATATTGTTAGCTGGGATTGGCGCAGGCGGAATTACGTTTTTAGGATTAACTTGGATACTCAGAGACCGATTTCTTATTCGCTGGCAACAATTTGCAGCCACGAATAAGGTTGGCAAATTACTCCAAGGTTGGTTTGTTGGAATCCTAAGCATCAAAGAGGTTGAAAATCCTGCAAAATTCATTTTATACAGTATTTTAATATGGGTGGCCTATTTTGCTAATACCTACACTTTATTATTAGCCTTCCCAATCAGCTCCTCATTGAGCTTATCAGCAGGTTTAACGGTGTTAGTCATGGGAACCTTTGGCATGGCGACACCCACTCAAGGGGGAATCGGCGCTTATCACAGCTTGGTGGCATCTGCGCTTAGCTTTTATTTAATCCCGTTGAAGGATGCTACGATTTTAGCTACGTTTTTTCATGGAACTCAAATGGCAACGATCTTGTTATTTGGCGGATTAAGTTTTATTATCACCTTTTTCTTACCTCAAAAAAATGCAGGAATCGAGTCATAAAATTTGCACATTAGCTGAGGCAATAACGAAACGAGCTGTTTGGAAACAGGAAAACCAACAAGTCGTGTTTACCAATGGATGTTTTGACATTCTACATTTAGGACATGTTGACTACCTGGAAAAAGCACGCCAAACAGGAACCAAAATGATTGTAGGCGTAAATGCAGATAGTTCTGTGCGCCAACTGAAAGGACCGACAAGACCAGTCAATAACGAATATGCCCGTGCCCGTATTTTGGCAGCATTAGGATTTGTCGATATGGTTATCGTTTTCGAGGAAGAAACACCCTTGAATTTAATCAACGAATTATTACCCGACGTTCTTGTTAAAGGGGACGACTATTCGATAGAAACAATCGTAGGTGCCAAAGAGGTTATTGCAAACGGAGGAAAAGTAACAACAATACCCCTTGTACCTAGTTATTCTACGACCAATATCATTCAAAAACTTAAAAATTAAAAACCATGTTAATCGCAATTATTTTTGGAGTCCTTGGAATGCTAATTTCTTGGCGTTTAAAATCAAAATTTAAAACTTATTCAGAAACGGCTTTGCAGAGTAATTTGTCTGGCCAAGAAATCGCGGAACGCATGTTGGCCGACCACGGCATACACGATGTTCGCGTAATCAGCGTAGAGGGCCAATTAACTGACCATTACAATCCAGCAGACAAGACCGTCAATTTAAGTCATGATGTATACTACGGAAGAAATGCGGCAGCAGCAGCAGTTTCTGCACACGAATGTGGACATGCCGTTCAACATGCAAAAGCGTATAGTTTCTTGCAATTTCGCAGTGCTATGGTTCCGATGCTAAACATTGCCAATGGCTTTATGCCCTTATTGTTAATGGCAGGCATGATGCTTTTATATTCAACAGGAAATTCAACGATATTAGCGATTGGAGTTGCTTTGTTTGCACTTGCAACGCTATTTAGTTTTGTCACCCTACCCATAGAATTTGATGCATCTAACCGTGCTTTGGCGTGGATCAAGACGAATAACATTGTTTCACCCGCTGAATATGAATTATCAAAAGACGCACTTTGGTGGGCTGCCATGACCTATGTCGTTGCAGCATTAGGAATGCTAGCTCAACTGCTGTACTACTTGAATTTGTTGGGTGGGAGAAGAGAAGAGTAGGAATTAAGAACTAAGAGTTAAGAACTAAGAGTTAAGAACTAAGAGTTAAGAACTGAGAGTTAAGAACTAAGAGTTTCGAATAAGATAAACAGTAAGGATGGCCTGCGAAATTCGCAGGCTTTCTTTTTATACCAATACACACACCTCAGCACTCAGCACTCTTCACTCTTCACTCTTCACTCTTCACTCTTCACTCTTCACTCTTAACTCTTTGCTAATTCAACTTACTCTTCCGATAACTATATCCGAAGTAAATCAGAACCCCTGCTAAACACCAATAGGCAAATCGCTCCCAGTTGGTTGCCCCCATTTGAGTCATCAGATACAGATTCACTAATAATCCCAAGACAGGGATTAATGATAAGCGATGGGTATAACTAAAAAATGCAAGTACTAACCAAATAACAAAGAAGCCTGTCATGATCCAATGATCCGCTTTTGAATCCCCTTCTAAGTAGCTTCCTAACCAAGTAGACCATGAAGATGAATCCGGCAAGGATAAATACAAGGCAACAATCCAGGCTACCCCAACCCATAAAGACGCATTCAAATAAGGAATCTTAAACTTCGATTTCTTTTGATTCTCGGGATCCAAATCCAAAATCAACACCCCTGCACACACTAAAACAAATGCAAACAAGGTACCAATACTTGACAAATTAATTACCTCTTCTAAGTTGGCGAACAATGCTGGAACTCCCACCAATACTCCTGTCATAATTGTTGAGAAGGATGGCGTACGATATTTAGGATGAATGCGCGAAAACGCCTTTGGCAACAAACCATCACGTGACATGGTCATCCAAATACGCGGCTGGCCTAATTGATAGACCAACAAAGCACTTGTCAGCGCAATAACAGCACTTGCGGCAACTACGCCAGCCACACCCGGCAAATTCACTTTCATAAACATAAAAGCCAACGGATCTTCAATACCCGTTAATTGCTGGGATGGCACAATTCCAGTTAGAACGAGGGTTACTAACACATACAATACCGTACAAATAAGCAAGGCCCACATCATAGCCTTAGGAATATCACGCTGTGGATTTTTACATTCCTCAGCGGTCGTAGATATGGAATCAAAACCAATGTAGGCAAAACATACCGCTGCCACACTTTTCAAGACACCTGATATTCCATTCGGTGCGAAGGGTGTCCAATTCTCGACTTGAACATAAAATGCTCCGACCCCAATAACAATTGCAATCACCAATAATTTCAAAATCACAAGAATGTTATTCGTATTCTTGGATTCTTTAATCCCAATGTAAACCAAATAAGTTATCGCAATGGTGATCAACAGCGCGGGTAAATTGGCTACGAAATGCCAACCTAAAAACGTAGGTGCCGACTGATAAGCCAGGTATCCTTCCCGAAGATTAACATGCAAGGATGCTAATGATTGACCTGATTGCAATAAAGGAGATGCCTCATTGAAAGCTCGTTTGGCCGACAAATAATCCATCGTCAAAAATTCTGGGACGTGAACGCCAAGGCCTTCCATCAAGTCAACAAAATATTTTGACCAAGAAATGGCTACGGCAACATTGGAAATCGCATATTCCAAAAGCAAGTTCCAACCTAGAATCCAGGCTACAATTTCACCTAAACTCGTGTAGGCATAGGTATAGGCACTTCCACTGATAGGTACAGTTGCCGCAAAACGCGCATAACAAAAGGCCGTAAACATGCAGGCCATGGCCGTGAAAACAAACAACATCGAAACGGCAGGACCACCGTTTGCCGAGGCCTGACCAATCGCAGAAAATATACTAGCACCAATAATGGCAGCAACGCCCATGAATGTCAAATCACGAACGCCCAAATTGCGATGCATTTGGCCACCTTCTAACTTTTCAATCTCCAGTTGGTCTGAAATAATTTTATCTATTGACTTCTTGCGAAAAAAGGAAGACCACATCATATTAGCTTGTTGATTTTAATATCGAAGAACAAAAATACATCTTTCTCAAAGAAATTCTAATTAAACGAAAAGCCTTACCTTTGTGAACATGTCAGTAGCCATCGTCATATTAAATTATAATGGAAGTGCATTTCTATCGAAATTTCTTCCAAAAGTTATCTCCACAAGTCCCGAAGGAGCTATCTATGTGGCAGACAATGGATCCACGGATGACTCAATCGCTTTAATTACAGCACAGTTTCCGCAGGTCAAGCTGATTCTATCATCCGAAAATTTAGGCTATGCGGGTGGTTATAATCATGCATTAAAACAAATCGATGCGGAATATTATGTCCTCATGAACTCTGACATCGAACCAAAAGAACATTGGCTAAGTAATTTATTGAGCTATTTTAAAGAAAATCCCCAAGTCGCTGCCGCGCAACCCTTTATCCTATCTTATCAAGAGCCCACGAAATTTGAATATGCCGGTGCGGCTGGGGGATATTGGGATCGCTATGGATACGCCTTTTGTCGAGGACGGATTTTTGATTCTATCGAAACCCAAACCAATCAATTTGAAAGTGCAATCGTCAATTGGGCGACGGGAGCTTGCCTGATGGTACGATCAAATGTTTACTGGAAAGTTGGCGGACTAGATGCCTATTTCTTCGCACACATGGAGGAAATAGATTTGTGCTGGCGCATGCAGCGTGCGGGATATGACGTAGCGGCTGTTGCTACGAGCGAAGTATTGCATGTGGGAGGCGGAACCTTAGCACAAGGCAACCCTAAGAAGACTTACCTAAACTTTCGCAATAACTTAATTTTACTGTACAAGAACCTGCCAGCGCAAAAACGCACCGGAACTCTTTTTACCCGCATGCTATTTGACGGATTAGCCGGTATCCAGTTTTTAATTAAAGGTGAATTCAATCAGATTGCAGCTATTCTAAAAGCACATCGCGACTTTTATCGTTATGTATTCCTAGAACAAAACAAGCAAAATCTTGCGCCGGAATTAGATAAGAAAATTGTTACCAGTTATCCAGGAAGCATTGTATGGGACTACTTCGTTCGAAAAATAAAACGATATGCTGATTTAAGCATTTAAATATCCCAAACAGAAGGATTATTGCGTTGGCGTAAATAACGTCGAATATTCATCCAAAAAGCTAGAAAAAGATATATGATAATGGGAGAACCCATTGTCAAGAAAGATGTATAAATAAAATATAAGCGAATGCTACTGGTCGATATTTTAAACTTATCTCCTAAGCGTGCGCAAACCCCAAAGGCTTGATTTTCAACAAAGTATTTCAATCGGTACATCACGAATCATTTAGGTCACACAAAATTAGATTTTTTTCTTCACTTAAAGAAAAAACTACAATAAATAAATAAAGTACAATAAAATAGAAGAAAAGTGTAAGTATATTTTCAATAAACTGATAATTAATTGTAAAATGCTTGCATACAATTTTATTTTTTCTACATTTGAATACTTAAAAGATTTAATTCAGCCATAGTTCAGACTTCCCTTCTCTAGTATCTCCCACTATTTATAGTTTTGATTCTAAAGTTTTCATAGTCTTCTTGCGCGGAACAATCGATTTAGGTATTAATTTTTTAACATTATTTTTATGCAAACTGGTAAAGTAAAATTTTTCAACGAGACTAAAGGATTTGGATTCATCGTTGATGATCAAACAGGCGAAGACATTTTCGTACACGTAACTGGCCTTTCAGGTGTTACTATTCGCGAAAACGATTCAGTATCTTACGAGGTAACTGATGGAAAGCGCGGAGCAAACGCAATCAACGTAAAGAAAATCTAATTTTCGCACGTTTAATTTGATTAGAGCAAATCAGTAGATTTCAATATATAGTATTGCCCCATTGATCTCTAGTTAAAGAGAAATAAAAAAGCCTTCTTCGGAAGGCTTTTTTAATATACAGCAATTAACCAATCCAGGCAATCACCTCATCTTTCGTAGGCATAGCTGCATCGATCTTCAATTTTTTACGCATCCCACCTAAATCATTGAATACTTTGTTCGGATTAGCTTCCTTTAACTGACTTAAGGTCAGAATACCCATTTTTTGAAGGGCCGGAATCCATATTTCAGGAACACCAACGCTCGCAAATTCACTATCTGAGGAAACTTCTTTGATGACTTCCGGACGCATTTGTGGGAAGAACAATACTTCTTGAATGGATACCTGATTCGTCATTAACATTGTTAAGCGATCAATCCCGATTCCAATTCCTGAGGTAGGCGGCATCGCATATTCCAAAGAACGTAAGAAATCGTAGTCCATTGCCATAGCTTCGTCATCCCCTTTCTCAGCCAAGCGCAATTGATCTTCAAAACGCTCTTTCTGATCAATGGGGTCATTCAACTCTGAATATGCATTCGCAATTTCTTTCCCGTTAACAAATAACTCAAATCGCTCTACAAGACCTTCTTTAGACCGGTGTTTTTTGGTCAAAGGCGACATTTCTACCGGATAATCCGTAATGAAAGTCGGTTGAATCAAATTCGCTTCTACTGTTTCCCCGAAAAGCTCATCAATCAATTTACCTTTGCCCATTTGTGTATCAACCTCCATGCCTAACCCTTGGCAATGCTTACGCAATTCGTCTTCCGACATGGCATCTACATCAACACCTGCATATTGTTGGATAGCACCCGAAATCGTCAAGCGAGGGTAAGGACCTGCAAATTCAATCTCATTGTCACCTACCTTTAATTTAGTTTGGCCATGTAAAGTTTGTGCAACGGTCTGAAAGATTGTTTCTGTCAAATCCATCATCCAGTGGTAATCTTTATAGGCAACATAAAACTCCAAGGATGTAAACTCCGGATTATGTGTCCGGTCCATTCCTTCATTGCGGAACATTTTACCAAATTCGTATACGCCATCAAATCCACCCACGATTAAACGCTTTAAATACAACTCATTCGCAATACGCAAATAGAGTGGCATATCAAGGGTATTGTGGTGTGTATTGAACGGACGGGCTGCTGCCCCCCCATGAACGGCTTGCAAAACGGGAGTTTCTACTTCTAACCAACCGCGTGCATCGAACATTGAACGCATAGTCGATACAATTTTAGCGCGTTTGATGAAAATATCCTTTACCTGTGGATTCACAATTAAATCAACATACCGCTGGCGATAACGCATCTCAGGGTCTGAAAATGCATCATAGGTTTGACCTTCAGCCTCTTTTACAACTGGCAAAGGTCGCAATGCCTTGGATAACAAAGTGAATTCACGCACATGCACTGAAATCTCCCCTACTTGTGTCGTAAAGGCATATCCTTTGATACCGATGATGTCACCGATATCCAATAATTTCTTAAATACAGTATTGTATAAGGTTTTATCTTCTCCAGGACATAAATCGTCCCGACGGAAATACAATTGAATTCGCCCTTCTGCATCTTGCAATTCAGCAAAAGAAGCGTTGCCCATGATACGGAAACCCATCAAGCGACCTGCCAGAACAACTTCCTGATAATTTGCTTTTTCTGGAACGTAGTTGGCTAAAATCTCAGCCGAATGTACGTTAACAGGATATTCAGCAGCCGGATAGGGATCTATCCCCATGGCCATTAACTCTTGTCGCTTTTGTCTACGCAGCTGTTCTTGTTCACTTAAAATCATCAGAATATAAGGGCTAAAATGAAGCCACAAAAATAGCCATTTCTCTCGGCAAATAAAATTCTTAAAACTTGTTAATTCGAATTTACGTTTACCTGTTAATACGATTTTTCGCTTAAATTCGTAATTCAAATACTAACCCTTTTACAAATCGAAAGATGGAAATGAAAAATCAATTAAAATCCTACGTAGTCATCGCCCTTTTATCCAGTGGAGTAACTTTGGGGGCATATCAATTACTTAATTTAGGGAATCAATCGAATTTCAGTGATTCTCCATCCGCATTTACAAGCAACGTATCCAATATTAGCGCAGCGGGAAGCCCAGGGGAGTTTACCTATGCTGCTGAAAAAACAACTCCTGCCGTTGTACACATCAAAACCAAGATGGAGCAAAGACAACGCCAATTTTCAAGTCCATTTGATGACTTATTTGGCGGATTTGGCGATCCATTTGGAGGTGGCGGCGGACGCCGACAAGCTCCTCAACAAGCAGAAGCATCCGGATCAGGCGTTATCATCAGTGCCGATGGATATATCGTCACAAACAATCATGTGGTTGCAGAAGCAACCGAAATCTCCGTCATGCTAAATGACAAACGCGAATTTAAAGCAAAGGTGATTTCAACAGACCCCTCATCCGATTTAGCGGTAATTCAAATCAAGGCAAATGACCTACCTTTCTTAACATTCGGTGATTCAGATGCACTGAAAGTGGGTGAATGGGTATTAGCCGTAGGAAATCCGTTTAATTTAGAATCAACAGTTACTGCGGGGATTGTTTCTGCTAAAGGTCGTCAAAACATCATCGATCGAGACGATGATAAAGCTGCAAACCCGTTGGAATCATTTATTCAAACGGATGCAGCCGTTAATCCGGGCAACTCGGGAGGTGCATTAGTGAACCTAAAGGGAGAACTGATTGGCATCAATACCGCCATTTACTCGCGCACAGGACAATTTGCCGGTTATTCATTTGCTGTTCCGGTTAGCATTGTTAAAAAAGTATCCGCGGATTTGATTAAGTATGGCAATGTACAACGCGGTTTCTTAGGTGTCAGCATCATGGAAGTTAACTCAAAATTGGTTGACGAAAAAGACTTAAAAGTTTCTACCGGTGTATATGTTGGCGGATTCTCGGAGAATTCTGCAGCAAAAACAGCGGGTATCAAAATCAATGATGTCATTACCAAAATTGACGGTATCGAAACAAAAACATCAGCGAAATTGATGGAAATCGTAGGCCGCAAGCGTCCAGGTGAAACCCTACAAGTTACCGTGAACCGTGATGGCCAAAACAAGGACTTTACGGTGACACTGAAAAACAAAGATGGCAACACAGCTATACTGAAAGGCGAAACAAGCGAATCCTATAAATCAGAATTCTTGGGTGCTAAATTTGGTGCGTTAAGCAGCTCAGATAAAGAAAAATTCAATGTCAGCGCGGGTGTAAAGGTAACGGAAGTATTACCGGACGGGCGCTTAGAGATGTATGGATTGTCCAAAGGGTCCATCATTACGAAGATTAATGACAAAGCGGTCAATAATCCGAAAGAGGCGGCCGAATTACTAGAAGCACGTAAAGGACGCACGAAACTAGAAGGCATCGATGTGGATGGTTCTAGATTTATTTATGTGTTATAAGTCACTAGTCGCTAGTCGCTAGTCACTAATACTAATGGAAATAGTCCGAAGTCCGAAGGTGTAAGCCAAGGCTTCGGATTTTTCGTTTTAGGAATTCTTAGTCGATAGTCGCTGGTCCTAATGGAAATAGTCCGAAGTCCAAAGGTGTAAGCCTAGGCTTCGGATTTTTCGTTTTAGGAAGTCTTAGTCGATAGTCGCTAGTCCTAATGGAAATAGTCCGAAGTCCGAAGGTGTAAGCCTAGGCTTCGGATTTTTCGTTTTAGGAATTCTTGGTCGATAGTCGCTAGTCACTAATACTAATGGAAATAGTCCGAAGTCCTAAGGTGTAAGCCTAGGCTTCGGATTTTTCGTTTTAGGAATTCTTAGTCGCTGGTCACTAGTCCTAATGGAAATAGTCCGAAGACTAAGAATACGCTGCCCATTACCCTTTGATTAATAAAAGGCTTTATTTATCATCAAACAAAAAGCCCAACTTGAAATTCCATACTAGGCAGTAATA
>JBDLUL010000142.1:0-5102 GCA_039805345.1 Bacteroidota bacterium
ATCTCTTGATGGATCCAGCGGTATTACAGCGCGTTTGGATTTTGCGTAAGCATATGTCGGATATGAACTCGGTAGAGGCCATGGAATTCTTGCAACAGCAAATGAAAGGTACACGAAACAATGAAGAGTTCTTAGTATCTATGAATCGCTAACATGTCGATTTTGCCCATTGAATTACGTTCATCGGATCGTCAGCCCGTTTGGTTTATCGGGCATGGCAGTCCGATGAATGCGTTAATGGATAATCCATTTACACAATCGTTGAACCAATTGGGTGCTTCCATCGCACCGCCACAAGCCGTATTGGTTGTTTCGGCGCACTGGTTGACCCGCGGAGGCAGTTTTGTACAAGCCTCACTTAATCCCGAAACGATACATGATTTTGGGGGATTCCCACGGGAATTACATCAATACCAATATCCGGCACCCGGCAGTCCATTCTTTGCTTCAGCTTTAGCGGACGAGGTAAAATCGGTACAACCCACAACCGAATGGGGGCTTGATCATGGGGCTTGGACCGTTTTGTGTCACCTGTTTCCGCAGCATAATATCCCTTGTTTTGAGTTATCAATCGATTATTCGAGGCCTTTAGCCTATCACATTTCCTTGGCGCGTGAATTACAATTTCTTCGGGAGAAAGGCGTATTAATCTTAGGAAGCGGCAACATTGTGCACAATTTGCAAGCCAGCATACCTAATCTAACTTCGGGTCAAGAGAATTTCGGCTACGATTGGGCGAAGGAATTTGATGTGTGGTCGGCGAAAATGATTGCAGACAAAAATGTCGAGGGACTACTCGATTATGAACGCGCGCCGGGAGGTCGCTATGCAGTTCCAACACCGGATCATTACATCCCATTGTTGTACAGTTTAGCGCTGGCACGTAAAGACGAACAAGTCTATACGACCTATGAGCAACTCGTATATGGGGGAATATCGATGCGTTGTTTTGAAGTACGTTAATAACCAAAAAACACTTTTTCGATGATTTCGCAGGCCTGATCCATTTCGGTTTTGGAAATGGTTAATGGGGGCGCCAAGCGAATTTTATTTCCGTGGGTTGGTTTTGCTAAAAGGCCCGCGCGCATGAAATCCATACAAATTTCCCAAGCAACTGGACTATCTTCTTCGGTATTGATTTCGATCGCGCACAAAAGTCCTTTCCCACGTACTTCGCGAATAAGGGCTGTTTTTGCTTTCAGGGTATGGAGGAATTTCATTAATTGATTTCCCCGCTTTTCAGCATTTTCTACCAAGTCCTCATCCCCTAGAATATCAATGGCCACATTCGCCACGGCACAGGCCAATGGGTTTCCACCAAAGGTAGAGCCATGTTCACCCGGTTTGATGGTTAACATGATTTCGTTGCTGCACAATACAGCTGATACGGGCATGAATCCACCGGATAACGCTTTTCCTAATAAAAGAATATCAGGATGTACGAATTCATGGTGGCAGGCAAGCCATGCGCCGGTCCGACCGAGGCCCGTTTGAATTTCATCGGCGATGAATAATACGCGGTGTTTTTTGCAAAGGTCTGCGGCTTTTTTCAAGTAACCGGGATCTGGAATCATGACACCGGCTTCGCCTTGGATGGGTTCTACCATGTAAGCAGCCACATTCGGATCTTGTAATTTTTCTTCTAAGGCAGCTAAGTTATTGTATGGAATTTTGATGAATCCAGGCGCAAAAGGCCCGAAATTATGATAGCTACTTGGGTCCGTGGAGGACGAAATCGCCGCAATGGTTCTGCCCCAAAAATTCCCTTCCGCTACGATGATTTGGGCTTGATTGGCTGGAATGCCTTTTACTTCATAAGCCCATTTACGAGCTAATTTGATGGCTGATTCTCCGGCCTCAACACCGGTATTCATCAATAATACCTTCTCGTAGCCGAATTTCTCAGCGAGTTTTTTCTCTGTTACACCCAATTGGTCATTGTGAAAGGCACGCGAACTCAAGGTGAGTTTTTGGGCTTGTTCCGTGATGGCTTGAATTAATCGGGGATGGCAATGTCCTTGATTGACTGCGCTGTAGGCAGATAAAAAATCGAAGTATTTTTTGCCTTCAACATCCCAAACATGTACACCTAGGCCCTTGTTAAGGACAACGGGAATGGGATGGTAATTATGGGCACCGTATTCAGATTCTAGGCGGATGTAATCGGTTGATGTCATTTGTTGATGATTCCCCAGACTAAAGTCTGGGGTTATAAAATTTATGATACCTTAGGCTTTAGCCTAGGGATTGTTGATGATTCCCCAGACTAAAGTCTGGGGTTATAAAGAGTTTGTTGATGGATCTCTGAACGAAGTCTGAAGTTCCCCTGACTTAAGGCTGGGGTTCTAAAATTTATGATAACCCTGGGCTTTAGCCTAGGGATTTAAAGTCGCTCGTAAATCCCCGCAACGCCCTGGCCACCACCCACACAGGCTGTCACCATGCCGTATTTCTGGTCGCGTCGTTTCATCTCATCGAAAAGTTGAATGGACAATTTGGCACCCGAACATCCCAGTGGATGACCTAAGGCAATCGCTCCCCCATTAACATTAACGATGCTTGGGTCGATTCCCAAGGTCTTGATAACGGCTAGGGATTGCGCAGCAAAGGCCTCATTTAATTCGATTTGCTGAATATCTTTCAATTGTAGACCAGCTTTTTTCAAAGCTAATGGAATTGCTTCTACCGGACCGATACCCATTAAGCTCGGCTCGACTCCCGCTGTTGCATAAGTCACCATACGTGCGATGGGCTCTAATTTATGTTGTTTTACAAATGCTTCGGAAACGACTAATACAAAAGCCGCTCCATCGGAAGTTTGGGATGCATTTCCTGCTGTTACTGATCCACCCATGGCGAACACGGGTTTCAATTTGCCCAATGCTTCAATCGTTGTATCAGCTCTTGGACCTTCATCTTTCGAGACCGTCCAAGTTCTTGTTTGCTTCTTTCCAGTAGCCGCATCGAAATAATTTTCAGATACATTAATAGGAACAATAGACGCATCAAAATGGCCCGCTGCTTGTGCGGCTAAGGCTTTTTGGTGTGATGCTAACGCGAAAGCGTCTTGGTCATCGCGTGTGATTTCATATTTTTTAGCAACTTCTTCCGCTGTTAAACCCATGCCAATGTAGTAATCGGGATGCTCCGAAGCGATGTTGTAATTCAATACGGTTTTGTGTCCCATCATAGGCAACATGCTCATCGATTCCGTTCCACCGGCGATGATGCAATCTGCGATGCCTGCTGCGATTTTAGAAGAAGCTAAAGCGATGGCTTCTAAACCTGATCCGCAATAACGATTGATGATGAAACCGGGTACGCTCTTTGGTAAAGACAATAAAGAAATGTAACGCGCCATCTGCATGCCTTGTTCGGCTTCCGGAATGGCGTTACCTACGATTAAGTCTTCAACTAAAACGGGGTCCACCGATGGCACTTGTGCCATTAAATGTTTGATCACCTCTGCCGCCAAATCATCTGGTCGCATGGTTCTAAATCCACCTTTGTTTGCTTTTGCCACCGCTGTGCGGTAACCTGCTATGATATATGCGTTCATGATTAATTTCTTAAAGGTTTACCTCCATTTAATAAGCTGCTGATTCGTTCCAAAGTTTTGCGTTCGCCAGAAAGCGACAAGAATGCCTCGCGCTCTAGGTCGATTAGGTAATCTTCGGTCACCATTTGTGGTGTATCTAAATCACCGCCACAGATAGCGTAAGCTAATTTATTGGCGATTAAGGCATCGTGTTCGGAGATGTATTTACCCATCAACATGCCTTGAATACCTGCTTTAAATAAAGCTAAACCTTGTTTACCTTCCACCCAGACATCGCTACGTGGTTGCTGTTGTACATAGCCTGCTTCTGCTAACGCAATCGCCTCTTTTTTCGCTTCTGAAATCAGTTGGCTACGATTCAATACAATGCGATCTTCCTTGCGTAAGTAGTTCATTTCGAGGGCTTCATATGCCGAAGTACTCACACGTGCCGTAGCAATGTTCATGAAGGCTTCTTGCAAACGGTTGAGTTCAACATCACCTTTCCGACGGGCATCACCCATACGTAAAGCCATTTCTTTTGTACCACCACCGGCTGGAATTAAGCCTACACCTACTTCCACTAATCCCATGTACAATTCCGCATGCGCAACAATTTTATCTGCATGTAGATTGATTTCTGTTCCTCCACCTAAGGCAAGTGTATGTGGAGCCACCACCACCGGGATGGAAGAGTATCGCACGCGCATCATGGTTTTTTGGAAGATGGCAATCATCTGATTGACTTCATCAAATTCTTGTTGGGCTGCATACATAAACAACATCCCTAAATTTGCTCCTGCCGAGAACGCCTCAACGCCTTCGTTTCCGATGACCAAACCGCGGTAATCTTTTTCTGCCAAATCAATCGCTTTCTGGATTCC
Source organism: Bacteroidota bacterium (assembly GCA_039805345.1). Classification (GTDB taxonomy): domain Bacteria; phylum Bacteroidota; class Bacteroidia; order Cytophagales; family Spirosomataceae; genus Aquirufa. The sequence goes on from JBDLUL010000142.1 coordinate 4,423, forward strand.
TTCCAAAACGCCTTGGCCCATCGTATTCATCTTGGAATGGAATTCCAAGTTGATGATTCCATCACCAATATCGATGATGCTCGCATCGTCGTTTTTGTAAATGGTTTTCGTTGGTTTTAAAATTTGCAGATTGATCTGCTTTTCAGCACCTGGGATGGCTAGGTATTTTTTAGAATGAATGTCATAGTACTGACGTTCGCCGTTTTCTACTCGATAGAACGTAGCATTTCCCAACGTGACCATTTCGCTTACCCAAGCAGCAGGTTGAAGACCTTCTGTGGCCATTAAATCAATTCCAGCTTGAACACCAATGGCGTCCCAGGTTTCGAAGATGCCCATTTCCCAACCGAATCCTGCGCAGATGGCTTGATCAATTTTGACAAAATCATCCGCGATTTCAGGTACGCGCATCGAAGCGTATCGGAAACCATCTAAGATCGTTTTGCGGTAAAATTCTCCCGCTAAATCTTTGCCGGCTAGTAAAACCGCGAAGCGGTCAGCTAGTTTGTCGATGGCTTTTGTACGCTCTAGCGTTTCAAAAGAAACTTTTTGCGACGGGCGATATTCGAATGTTTGTAAGTCAAGACTTAAAATAACAGTCTTGCCACCTTCTTTGGTCTTCTTGTAAAATCCTTGACCCGTTTTATCGCCGAGCCATTTATTTTCCATTAATTTTTGAA
>JBDLUL010000143.1:0-2704 GCA_039805345.1 Bacteroidota bacterium
AATTTTTAGGCAAATTGTAGGATATCATACCACGCGTGACGAAAACCTTTGATCCAATACCAATGGACATCGGCATAAAGTCGGGCACATAATTTGAGATCGGAACACTCACACCAAGTACCCCATGCAAGGTTAGGCCATGCGTAGAATACCCCTTCGCTTTTAACCAAATGGATGCATCCTGAAGACCTTTTTGCCCCATCAAATTACCCTGAGAAGCATTCGTTCTTACATATGGGACGACCGCAATGACATTTAATTTTTTGGTAATTCCGTAAGCGAGCATCGCAGAAGCTGACTCCGTAGTTAGTCGACCTAAGTTTTGATTATCACGAAACAATTGATTTTCCCAGTAATTCGTCCAAGAAGAATTGCTATAAATCAAAGCCCCACAGGCTAATTTTTTATTCATGTAAATGGCATCATGCGGCATCTGCGCAAAGGATACCCGTCCTACTAAAAGCGTAAGACAAAGAAATAGTAAAGTCTTTTTCATGCTTAAATTTTAAAATACACGTAGATTCCCCTGGATTACATCCATAGAAAAAAAATAAGTATCGAGAAAATTTAAGCTTGCCTCGGAGGCGAAAAGAAATCAGCGGAAATCGCTGTAGTAGATAAAACGGGGTGAGATGGCTCTAAAGAACGAGCAGGCCATTCCATGACATAAAGAACCCATGCAGACGCATGCGAACAATATTCTTTGACAAGGGTATTAATTAATTTGGATTTGGCAGGGGACTTTTCGGGTTGGTCCGACATGTGTTCATTCACTTGTGCCGCCAAATCAAAGAAACGATCACGTGCATTTTGATCCGCAACCAAGGTAGTGACCAATTTACCATCAATGACCTGCTGGTCTTTCATTTGATAAAAATTATCACCTTGACGAATCTCGCCCGAAACCGCTTGTGGCGCATCCCAATCCGTTTGATAGGGTAAGGAAATAGGCATTTCAACAACAATCGTCTCGCCTGCTTCAAATGTATCCGAATCCTGCGCAATAAAACGCAATGCAAATCCACCTGCCTGATACAGGAGAACAAACAATAGCATTATGGAGAGGATTCTTTTCATTATTACGTGCCGAAAATACGTTATTTTTCGATAACAGTACCTAATTCTTGGGAAATATTTTTCTGAATTTCCTTCAATTGAATGAATTCAAGCAACAAATCGTTCATTTCGTTCGGATCACCCACGTATTGATCCATGCGATCCATCACATCCTTAATATGCTGATCATTATACACCTTCCGCAAACGGAGAATATTCTTGTAGGCGAAATCCTCTAAAAGCTCCTCATCTTTCTTGACTTTAATCTCATGTCGGTCACGCCAAACAGTTGATAAAATATGCTTATCCGACGACGCATCGATCGCAAATCGCTGTACTTCTTCTTCCGGATGATGCAAGTAATAAGACGGCTCAGGAATGCTACCGCGCGCAAATTCCAACCGACAAGTATCCATGATGCCTTTGAATAATGGGGTTTGAAAATGCACCTCTTCCAACTCATGCAACAGGTATTGCAATAAACTAACCCCGGGAGCTTTCTCTGGACTGATTTCGAGATGGCCATAATTGACCAATAAACGCATGCATTCTAGTTCTTGATAATAGGCTAAATTCTGAACTTCTAGGGGAGCATCTGCTTCAGGACCCGGCTCAAACAAAGCTTGTAACTCCGCTTCATTTTGAGGCGATAAAGTAGGCATGGATTTTTGTTGCACTTTCTTCAAATGCAACTTATTCATCTCAGCCAATAACACATCCTCCTCCAATCGCATCAACTGCGATGTCTTTTGGATAAACAAACTACGCTGAATGGCATCCGGTATCTTGGAGATACTTTGAACCATTTCCTTAATCAACTCTGATTTTTTGAAGGGATCATCCCCTGCCTCCTTCATGAAAAGGTTCGCCTGGAATGAGATCACATCCCGCGCTTCTTTCTGAATGTATTCGATAAACGCTTCACTGCCGATTGATCTTACAAACGAATCTGGATCCTGTCCTTCCGGGAAAACCACCAAATTCACTTGTAAACCTTCTTCCAGAATCAAATCCATTCCACGAAGTGCTGCCTTAATTCCGGCAGAATCACCATCGTACAGGACGGTGACGTGATTGGTAAATCGGCCAATCAACTTAATCTGTTCAATCGTCAAGGACGTACCGGAAGAAGCCACGACGTTTTTAATCCCCGCCTGGTGCAAAGAAATCACATCCGTGTAACCTTCTACCAGGTAGCAAACATCTTTCTGTCGGATTTCATTCTTTGCTTGTGCAATCCCATAAAGCGTTGCCGACTTGTGATAAACAACGGTTTCAGGGGAATTGAGGTATTTAGCTTGATTCTTCGCATCTGATTTCAGAATACGGGCACCAAAGGCGATGACTTTACCCGCAACGCTATGGATAGGGAAAATCACTCGATTTCGGAAACGGTCATAGACTTTACCTTCATCGTTTCTATTGGTAACAAGCCCAGCTTTTTCTATGATTTCTTGACTGAAACCATGCTTCAACGCCGTTTTTAAAAAGACATCCCAACCTTCAGGACTATAGCCCAAATCAAAAGCTTGAATCGTTGCGTCAGAAAATCCACGCTCCTTGAAATAAGGCAAGGCAATCGATTTACCTTCGTCGGAGTCCGTTAATTGTTTCTTGAAAAATTCTTTGGCATATTCCAGGATGATCA
>JBDLUL010000144.1:0-3374 GCA_039805345.1 Bacteroidota bacterium
TAGAACAAGGGGAAATGACCTTGGCGGAGCGCATGTACCTTCCTGCGATTGTAGGCGGTATGGCTACGACCTTAAAGCACTTTTTCTCGAAGCCGGTCACGATTCGTTATCCGGAGCAACAACGTTACTTAGGCCCTATTTACCGTGGACAACACATCTTGAAAAAAGATGAGCAAGGCGCGGAGCGTTGTACGGCGTGTGGTTTATGTGCCGTGGCTTGTCCGGCGGAAGCGATTTCGATGGTGGCCGAGGAGCGTAAGAAAGGGGAGGAGCATTTGTACCGTGAAGAGAAATATGCGAAAGTATATGAAATCAATATGTTGCGTTGCATTTTCTGTGGTTTGTGTGAAGAGGCGTGCCCGAAAGAGGCAATCTTCTTGCGTCACGACACAATGGTTCCTGTATTCAGCACACGTGATGAGGTAATTTACGGGAAAGATAAATTAGTAGAAAACATGGACCAGCGCTACTTGCGTGACGGTTGGAAATAAGCATATTATGGAGATTACAAATATTTGGTATTTTCTGTCAGCCTTGACACTTTTAAGTGCACTGATGGTCGTTTTTGCAAAAAATCCAATTCACAGCGTCTTGTATTTGGTATTCACTTTCTTCTGTATTTCAGGACATTATGTGTTGTTGAATGCGCAGTTTTTGATGGCCGTGAACATCATTGTTTATGCGGGAGCCATCATGGTTTTGTTCTTGTTCGTTATCATGATGTTGGACCTACGCAAGAATATGCCGGAATCGAAAAGCTCCTTGGTTAAATTAGCGGGATCAGTCGTTGCAGGAACTTTATTAGTGATTTTGGTAGCTGCATTCCACAAGAATACGTTGCCAGCCCCTACAGCTGATAATACGGTAAATTTCACCTCACAAACGGGTATGGTGGAGAACTTAGGAAAGGTTCTTTATTCGGAATATTTATTGCCTTTTGAATTAGTATCTATTCTGTTTTTCGTAGCGATGGTGGGTGCGGTGTTATTAGGAAAGCGCGAAGCCGGTGAACGTAATTTCTAAGTACTAAACATGAATTAAAAGAAAAGGCTGTCCAATTTGGGCAGCCTTTTTTTTGATCATTTTTTAATTTTCTTCGAACCCCAGGCTCGGTCAAAGAGTCCAACCTTTAATCCCACGCTTCCCACAAATCCCTGCATGGCGTCCGTACTATTTTCGCCCAAGGCAAATCGGTAATTAGCCCCTGTAAATACGCGTACGTGTTTTAGGACATTCAGTTCCAATTGAATACCTGGCTGAATTCCGAGCGATTTAGGTCCATCCCAAAACATATCGCCTTGGCGAAAGCCGCCGTGACCTCCTCGGATTGGATTGGGTTGTGGCTGGGTGTTTGGTTCCATCATGCCAAGGGGCGTAAGCGCACGTTGTGTCGTAATGGCACCAATTAATAATGGGAAACTTAGGTGGAATAACTTGTTTGCCTTCGCTGTATATGCGATGGATAATGCATGAAATTGCTGGCCTATTTTAGGTTCTATGGCAATCGCTTCGCGCTCACCTCGTAGGCTTCGCGTAAATGATCCACCGATTTCCCATTTGTTATTTAGGTGTAAAGCTAGTGACATACCTGCTTGAGGTCCCATGGGACCGAACTGAAAGGTAGGGGAAACGGAAAGTCCAAACGACTTTATTTTTCCTTGAAATAGGGTTTGGAGTTTTTGGGTACTGTCTTGTTTAATCAGAACTGTTTGTTGGGCGTTTAGTCGTGTTGATGCAAACAAAGCTAAACTGCATGCGAGTAGGCGGATTGAATAGTTCATAAGAAGGGTTTATTTGATATTGATGCAAGCTAGGTGAATTTATTGAGTACATGTTAACCCATTCGATCACTAAACTAATTTTGTTGACGAACAACCAATTTCCGGTAAATCTGCTTGATGTGTGCACTAGTCGACAAGTTTGTAGGCCTTGTCATTTGTATTTTCTATTTCGGCATGATTGCCTAGCTTTGTAAGGCAAAATGAAAGCTTATGTGGCGTGCTTGGAATCTTCCCAAAACGAAATTAACCTTCAAGGTATTATTTAATCTCATTCTTTGGGGATTATGGATTGGGCTTCCCTTAGTAAGTCCCGCCCATCAATCGCACGAAAATGGGCATCCGCATCCACATGCAAACCCTGAATTTTCAGAACATATTTGGTTGGAGCTTCTAACCGTTGTTCCCTTATTTTACATCATTACCTTAGTCCTTGTTCCATTCGTTTTTAAGCGCTTTGGGGTGTTTGCTTTTTTTGCAAGTCTATTCGGTATGGTCGCGCTGTTTTTTGGCATTCAGGCCTGGTATCATTGGTATTTCTTACCTTTTGATCAGCACAAAAGCTTTTTTGATCCACAAGGAATTTTCCCACTTGTGATGATAACCGGTATTGCATCCACGTATGGTCTATTGCTTGAATTCATCAATTTCGAAGCTGAAAAAGAGGAGTTAAGTAACGAACAATTGAAGTCGGAGCTGTCATTTTTACGCTCGCAAATTAGTCCGCATTTTATTTTCAACATCCTCAATAGCATCGTGTATTTGATCCGGACCAAAGCGGATAAACAAGCCGAAGACGTAACAATTCGATTGTCGTCTTTGATGCGATATATGTTATATGATTCCGACCAAAGTATGGTTTCTTTAGATCGAGAATTGGAGTATTTGCGAAATTACGTTGAACTCCAGCGCATGCGTTTTGAAGGGGATGTGACCATTGATTTCGAGGTTCATGGCACCGTTCGAGGCTGTCGGATTGAGCCGATGTTGCTCATCCCTTTTGTCGAGAATGCGGTCAAACATGGGGTTTCATTTGTGCAAGAACCTTACATTCATGTGCGTTTTTCCATTGATCATGGCCAAATGAATTTTCAAGTGAAGAATAAGAAGGGGAAAATGAATGATGATGTCAAGGATGAGAGTTCAGGGATCGGATTGAAAAATGTCTTACGCCGATTGGATTTATTGTACCCTGATCAACATGAATTGAAGATACGAGATACGGAAGAGGTATTCGAAGTAGATTTACAAATGACTTTACAACAACGATAGTAGTATGGAAAAGATGAATTGTATTGTCGTGGATGACGAAAATATGGGCCGTAAATTGCTTGAGGAAAATGTGCGTCAAATACCCTTTTTGCATTTGGTCGCCTCTTGCAAAAATGCCTTTGAGGCCATGGAGCAATTGCAAACGAATGCCATTGATTTGATTTTTCTCGATATTCAAATGCCCGGGATGTTGGGTACACAATTGATCCAAACCTTGGCTAAAAAACCTTTCGTCATCTTTGTGACTGCTTATGATAATTATGCCGTCGAAAGTTATCAGTTGGACGCTGTCGATTATTTAATGAAGCCTGTCAGTTTGGAGCG
>JBDLUL010000145.1:0-4974 GCA_039805345.1 Bacteroidota bacterium
CGAGGTATGTTGCCCAATTTCCTCGCATTGAGAATTGGTTTGTCTTGGTTGATTTTAATCAAGATGGTTACATGGATTTGTTTTGTGCGACGGGTGCGGGCATTAAGGTCTATCAAAATAAAAATTCATCTGGTAAGTTTAATTTTGAAAAAGTTCAGGATCCAATTTATACTTTGGGCTTTGCAGGTCGTGTAAATCTATATGTAGCAGCTCCCGATATCCCTGTGATCGCTGATGTCGACGGAGATGGCGATGTGGATGTTTTGGCCTTTGAGCCGGCAGGACATTACATCGAATTCCACGAAAACGTATCGATGCAAAAAATCGGGAAAGCTGATTTGGTATTTGAGAAATCTTCGAAAAACTGGGGGGATATCGTTCACAATGATTGTCGGGATGCACTAATCGTAAACTCAGATATCCGCACACAGGCCGTAGGCCAACTTAATCGTGTGAATCATGTGGGAAATACGCTGGGCCGAACTTCAGGAAACGATTTATTCATGGGGCACGTTTCTTGCCCGAATTTGACCTATTTGAAAAATGCTGGTACGAATGAGCAAGTCAAGTATTCGAACTTTGATTTTGATTTTCTTCGTGTTTACCCCACCATTGCTGGCATGTTCATGGCTGCTATGCCACTTCAATTAACGGGAAATCGGGAAGACATATTTGTTTCGGTGAATACATCAGATAATGCCGGGTTTTTGCAGGATTTCCAATATTCTTCCTTTCGGATTAGCCAGGGGCAAATCAAACCTTTTTTGCAGGATCAGATGATTGATGTGGGCGAGAAGGCGAGTCCTTGTTTTGCCGACATTGATTCGGATGGAGATTTGGATTTACTCATTGGACACGCGGGCTATCGAAATTCAAATGATGTGCGTGCAGGTATTCATTTATATGAAAATCAAGCGGGAGAATTTATATTTAAAACGGCCGATTATTTAGGCTTAGCAACTCGAGAATCCCTGACCGATATTGTCTTGCAAAATTTAGCTAACCAGGTATTAGTAGTTGGGCAAAGTTCGTTTGGACCCAAAGTTTTTAAAATCATTGGGCAGCAATTGCAAGTTGTCACCCTGGATTTAGGGTATGGAGAAACACCGGTGCTGAGTCCTTGGGGGAATATGCTGCTATCAAAAACGGGTCGATTGGTCTGGGGATCGAATGCCGACTGGGGGCACTTGAGTAAAGAATCGTGGCAACTGCGCACCTGTCAGTTTGCGGATATCGATGGAGATGGAGCCGCCGAGTTTATTGGGATTGATTTAGACGGCATGTGGCATGTAGGGAATTATGTATCGACTACAAATTCGTTCGTATGGCGAACAGCGGATTTTCAAGGATTCACTGTAGGACGAAATACGCGGTTAAGTGTGGCAGATGTCAATGCCGATGGGCGCGTAGACTTGGTGGTTGGAACCGGTGCTGGCGGTGTTTACTTATTGGAAAATAAAAGCAACTCGCCTGTTTGGGATGCCTTGGATTCTCAGACCTTACAAGTCTGGCCAAACCCAAGCGCAGGGGTCGTTTATGTTATGACGAATCAGGCAGGCGAATTGCAGGTATTTAATCAAGTAGGACAAGTAATTGCAATTAGCTCTGTGCAGTCAGGAAAGACATACGAAATGATGCATTCCGATATGTCACTCATCCGTTTTGTGGATCCTACAGGGAAGGTAAGCACCCGGAAAATTCAACACGATTAAAAGAATTTCCCTGCTCCTAAAACGATTTGGCGTAAACTGACAATAATAATCACAATGCCGACCAAAATCATCATACTCTTGATAGGAAGTTTATTGGCCAAACGTGCGGCAATGGGTGCCGCCACGACACCACCTAAAATTAAGCCTGCAATCACTTGCCAGTAGCCTAAACCAATTACAGTGAAGAAGGTAATGGAAGAGGCAAGCGAGACAAAAAATTCAGTTAGGTTGACACTTCCAATGGTGTATTTGGGATGACGTCCAGAAGCGATTAATGTCGAGGAAACAATCGGACCCCAGCCACCACCACCGATGGAGTCGAGGTATCCGCCGAACAATGCCAGCCAGCCCACTTTCTTTAATTGACGTTTTTCTTGGCGCTTTATCAAGGCTTTTCGGATGATGATTGCTCCTAAGAATAGTGTGTAGATGGAAACGATTGGTTTGATGTAGCTCGCATAATCTTCCAAAGAAGATAACACATAAGCGCCTAAAATGGCACCAATGACCCCAGGGATAACCAAGGTTTTAAATAATTTGGAATTTACATTGCCAAATTTCAAGTGCATGTAACCAGAAACTCCTGAGGTGAATACTTCTGAGGCATGCACACTCGCTGATGCAGCGGCCGGGGTGATGCCTACCGCCATCAAAAAAGTACTTGCCGTAACTCCATACGCCATTCCCAATGCGCCGTCAATCATTTGCGCGATAAATCCACCTAATATGTAATATAAAATTTCTGAATTGACGGTATTGAATACTGCAATGACATTTTCAGCGGTCAGGTAGGTAAAAAGCAGATGTCCCACAATCATTAAAGCTAATGCGTTGCTAACGTGAATGATTAATTCCGTAATGCTACGTTCGCGTTTCCATATGATATCGATCGCTTTTAATAAGCTGGGGAATTTAGGCTTGTTAGGAGTCGAGTCAGGCTGTGTAGACATGGGATAAATTATTATCCTACAAAACTAATAGACTTTACTTAATCTACCAACAAAGTAGAGTAAATATTTTTTCGCAAAATTCGTGTAAATTGCATCCCCTTTTGAAAAACTAATAATTATATGCGTTCAGAGTATCAATTTCGTGACATCGAAAAAGCGTGGCAAGGATTTTGGGAACAAAACCAAACATTCAAGGCACAGGTAAATCCCAATAAACCAAAGTATTATGTGTTGGACATGTTTCCGTATCCATCGGGAGCAGGCTTACATGTGGGACATCCGCTGGGTTATATTGCATCTGATATTATGGCGCGATATAAGCGTTTGCAAGGATTTGAGGTATTGCATCCGATGGGATTCGATTCTTTTGGTTTACCTGCAGAACAATATGCCATTCAAACGGGTCAACATCCCGCGATCACAACGGAACAAAACATTACGCGTTACATTGAGCAATTGAAAAACATGGGTTTTTCGTTCGATTGGTCGCGTGAGGTACGCACATCGGATCCATCGTATTATAAGTGGACGCAATGGATTTTTATGCAATTGTTCAATTCTTGGTACAACCAGGATTCAGATAAAGCTGAGTCAATTGAAACGTTAAAGCACATATTAGCAGTTAAAGGTTCTGTGGGTTTGAAAGCCGTATGTGAAGATGATGTGGAGCGTATTTCTGCAGAAGCATGGAATGCGATGGGAGAGGAGGAACAATATGCTTATTTATTGAATTTCCGTTTGGCGTATTTGGATGATTCGGTGGTTAACTGGTGTCCGCAATTAGGAACGGTTTTAGCGAATGACGAGGTAAAAGATGGTCTTTCTGAGCGTGGAGGTTATCCAGTAGAGCAGAAAAAAATGCGCCAATGGTCGATGCGTATCACAGCCTATGCAGATCGTTTATTGCGTGGTTTAGAGGAAGTAGATTGGTCGGATTCCTTGAAAGAACAACAACGGAATTGGATTGGTAAATCAATCGGTACGGATGTGGAATTTGCCATCGAAGGAATTGCAGATAAGAAAATTAAAGTATTTACAACCCGTGTGGATACCATTTATGGGGTATCCTTCATGGTCTTAGCTCCCGAGCATGAATGGGTAGCGGAATTAACGAAGCCTGCCCAACAAGTCGATGTGGATGCTTACATTACTTGGACGAAATCGCGTTCAGAATTGGATCGTGTTTCTGAAGTAAAAACGGTATCGGGTGTATTCACCGGATCTTATGTTATTAATCCCTTGAATAATGAGCGTGTGCCATTGTTCTTGGCAGATTATGTTCTAGCGGGTTATGGAACGGGTGCTGTGATGGGCGTACCATCGGGTGACCAGCGTGACTGGAATTTTGCGAAGCATTTTGATTTGCCTATTCCGGCCATTTTGGATGCGCAAAAAGATATTGAAAAACAGGCTGATAATACGAAAGAGGGGAAATACATCAACTCAGGTATCATCAACGGCATGGGTTATAAAGAAGCCACGGATACCTTAATCCAATGGTTAGAGGAAAAGGGAATAGGGAAAGGAAAAGTGCAGTACCGTATGCGGAATGCTGTATTTTCTCGTCAGCGCTATTGGGGAGAGCCTGTACCCGTATATTTTAAGCCAACTGCCACAGGCCAATTATTGCCTTATTTGATTCAGGAATCTGAATTGCCTTTGGAATTGCCTAAAATTGACAAGTATTTACCTACAGAGACAGGAGAGCCACCTTTAGGTCGTGCTGCGGACTCGTGGAAATACCAAGGACAATATGATTATGAGTGGTCGACAATGCCGGGTTGGGCTGGTTCATCATGGTATTGGTATCGTTACATGGATGCTCAAAATGATGCGGCTTTTGCTTCTGCGGAAGCGGTTAATTATTGGAAAGCAGTCGATTTATACATTGGCGGTTCCGAGCACGCAACGGGTCACTTGTTGTACTCACGTTTCTGGAATAAATTCTTGAAGGATTTGGGTTATGTGGCGGAGGAAGAATTTGCGAAGAAATTGATCAACCAAGGCATGATCCAAGGTCGGTCGAACTTTGTATACCGTGTGAAAAATACGGATCAAGTGACATTTGTATCACATGGGTTAAAGGATCAATACGATGTAGCAGCGCTGCACGTTGACGTAAACATTGTGGAAAATGACATCTTGGACGTAGAAGAATTCAAGCGTTCTCGTAATGATGTACCTGCGGATGCACAATTTATCCTAGAGGATGGCAAATACATTTGCGGCTGGGAAGTGGAGAAAATGTCCAAATCCAAGTTTAACGTCGTGAATCCGGATGATTTAATTGCCAAATACGGAGCAGATACTTT
>JBDLUL010000146.1:0-3160 GCA_039805345.1 Bacteroidota bacterium
CAATTCAATTGTGGCAATTACAAGAACATTATACTGTGAATCGAATTTATTTAATTAGTATACGTTTAGATTCTAAAGAAAATTAGGCAATCGTTATTGACTGATTTATCCATATAGTGGATGCTTCAAACCTAAGGTATCGAAGCCAGTAGGAACACAGAGACCACCTCAAACCAGGTAGTTTTTTTTTATTTACCTCCCTCCTAAACAAAAGAAAAAGCCCAAACTCCATAGAATTCGGGCTTTTTCATATTGAGGATCTCAAATTTACTTAAAAATCATCCCCGCAAACTCGGATAAATACACCCGCCAGTTTGTCCACGTATGACCGCCCTCACTCTCACGATACTTATAAGAAAATGTATGCTTATCTAATTCCTTACGCATCGTTACGACACTGTCATACAAGAAATCATCCTTGCCGCATGCAATCCAATATAAGGCTGGATTAGATTTCTTGAGCGCCTCGATTTGTTCATCTCTTTTCGAGAGATCTACCTTAATACCAAAGCGACTCATGTCAGCAAAACCCATACTCATCACCCCGATGTAGTTAAATAGATTTGGGTGCTCAAAGCTCGTATTCATCGTTTGTAACCCACCCATACTCAAACCCGTTAAGGCCCGGTTTTCTTTATTCTTTTTCACTCGGAAATGACCCTCAATGTAAGGAATTACATCTCCCACCAAACTCTTTTCAAACAACATGCTACCCATGCCTCCCACAGGAAGATTCGATGCTGGGATTGCTGGCGTCAAAACAGTAGCAGCCGCTTGTCCCGGGTTACCATTGGTCATCACCACAATCATCGGTTTTGCTTTGCCTGCGTTGATCAAATTATCCAAAATATTCGCTGCAACGCCTAAGGTTGGCCATGCTTCTTCATCGCCTCCACCGCCGTGCAATAAATACAATACCGGATAAGCCTCTTTCGAATCCTCGTATCCCGGTGGCGTATACACCATCATGCGACGCGTTAAACTCAAGGTTTTTGAATCATACCAAATCTGATGAACACTTCCTTTGGGTCCCGTTTTGGCCCAATATAAATCAGATTCTTGTCCACCTATATACAATAAACTCTCTGTTCGGAATGTACCGTCACGCGCTACCTTTAAGTTGGCCGGATCCAAAGTCGTAACCCCGTCCACCAAAAATGTATAACCATATAATTCCGGTGCTAACGCTTTTACTTGCGCCGACCAAACACCTTTATCATCTTTCACCAAATCAACTAATTGGCGAGATGCGCCCTGCCCATTGGCATTTGGCACCATGGACATCCAGTTACCTACTAATTTTACAGATGTTGCAGCCGGGGCTTTTAGGCGAAATGTCACATCGTTTGTTGCACTAATTTCCGGAGAAATTAAGCGATCGACTTGCCCAACTTCCTGAGCAAAAACCGTTGCAGAAAAGAACATTCCACACACGGCGACAAGTGTACTGATTTTTGTTTTCATCGTTTAGCTATTTTTTTTCAAGGTATGAATTAAAATTGACATGCGTATCCTTAAATCATTACCGCTCAATAACGAATAAAAACTAGCTAAGGCTTACGTATAAGCCTATAAAAATCGAATTTAGTTCGACCGTATTATGCAAATACGTTAGACGACCTACTAAATGAAAGGGGATTTTTTTCCGTGGGTAATCTACTTAACGATGTATCATCAGCTCGCCATTTACAAATAGCTCAACCACCATTTTTCCTTGTGAGTCGTCTTGTAGGTATCATACCATTTACACAAGGGATACAGACTCAAAATAAGCAGCATCCAAATAAGATAAACGAGTCCCAGCCCCACTCCTTCCCCCTGAATCGCAAAAAGAAAAGGAATTTTCTGAAGGCCTTTGATGGCATCATCGTAGGAATGGCCGTTATAAAAGAACAACAGCATAGCTACCAGGTGCCCCATATAGAAGTGTATGATGTAGTAGAAAAAAGCGGTCCTTCCGAAAACACGAAAAATCGATGAAATTTTGTTCTGGATATTTTCTAAAAATGATAAGGCTAACAAAGCTATCCCGATCATCACCGACATATAAGCCAAAGAGGGTGGATATTTATTGACATTCATAAATGACAGAAACGTCTGAAACCCACTCTTTTGCATCGTCCACGGATGCGGATCCCCATAGACATTGGTTAATCTTAAGACCACAAAAAAGCCTAGTAAGGATAATCCGAACATCCCTAGTATTTTTTGTCTTTGAGCCGAAGTGAATTTTGAGGTAAAGAATATCCCAAAACAATAACCTAAAATCATCAGGCCTGTCCACGGAACAAATGGATACATAATGGCAAGGAAATGATCCCCTACGATGGGGTAAATGGCAAAGGAACCATGGTGCAACAAATCCCACCAAAAACCGGCCTTGAATCCAGGGGCTGCTTCTGGCAAGTCCAACAAATTATGCCCGAGAACGATGAATAAGCCGATAGACAATAGCATTTTAAAGGGCAGACGAATCAGAAAACCTAAAATAATCATGCTAATCCCAATCGCCCAAATAACCTGTAACAACAGTAAATTATACAAGGGATTAAAGGTAATGGCTAAGGAAATCAAGCCAAACTCCACAAATATCAACCAAATGCCCCGCTTGAAAAGAAAGGAGCTCAATTCAGATTTGGTCTTACGCAAGCTTTGTAGGTAAATGGAAAGTCCAGAAAGAAAAACGAATGTAGGGGCGCATAGATGCGTAATCCAACGGGTAAAATAAAGAACAGGTGTTGTTGTCAAAACATTCAAGGGGTCACCCGTATACGCCTGGTCGTGAACAAAATCCCGTACGTGGTCGATCGCCATGATGACCATGACAATACCGCGTAATACGTCGATGGAATCTATTCTTTTTTGGGTACTACCTGTTAAACTCAATGACATAAATGCTTGCTTACTTTTGTAAAACCAAATGTATCAAAATACACATGAAATGTAAGGGATGACCTAAACGAAAACAAGATAAATATTAAGTTCTTTATATTGTATTCAAAGCGATTCGACCGAATATTTAAAAAAAAGCACCTCATACGAGGTGCTTTATTTATGCCTAATTCATGCAATCCATACCAATCGGCGCGCCATCCGGAATGGTAGGTGTTTGCATCGGTTTCCAATCATTCGGATTTGCCTTGAACTGATCAATCGACTG
>JBDLUL010000147.1:0-8522 GCA_039805345.1 Bacteroidota bacterium
ACCCCCGCAAAGCGGACCAAATGGTTCGTGGTGTGGTTGCCCTACCTCATGGAACTGGTAAAGACGTACGTGTACTCGTATTGTGTTCTCCAGATAAAGTAGAGGAAGCAAAAGCAGCCGGTGCTGATCACGTAGGATTGGATGATTACATTGCAAAAATCGAGAGCGGTTGGACCGATATCGACGTAATCATTACAATGCCAACAGTGATGGCAAAATTAGGCCGTTTGGGACGTGTGTTAGGACCTCGCGGTCTGATGCCTAATCCAAAGTCTGGTACAGTAACTTTGGAAGTAGGAAATGCAGTAAAAGAAGTAAAAGCAGGTAAAATTGACTTTAAAGTTGATAAAACTGGTATCATCCATACCTCTATTGGTAAGGTTTCTTTTGATGCATCTAAAATTGCTGAAAATGCGCAAGAAGTTATCAACACATTGTTGAAATTGAAGCCATCTTCTGCAAAGGGTACATATGTTAAATCGATCAATATATCTTCGACAATGTCTCCGGGCATCATCATTGATAAAGGATCTATAGCTGGATTGTAATCATGACAAGAGAAGAAAAAAATCAGATTATTGATGAGTTGAGCGAAAAGTTCGCGGCAACTCCGTACTTCTACATTGCAAGTACAGCCGGTTTAACAGTAGCCGAAGCAACGGAATTTCGTCGTATGTGTTTTGCGAAAGGTTTAGAGTATAAAATCTTCAAAAACACATTAATCGCGAAAGCCTTAGCTAAAACAGGTAACGATTATACTCCATTTGATGCTGAAGTTTTGACTGGCATGTCAGGTGTTATCTTCTCTCCAGAAGATGCTAAAGTACCTGCTAAGTTGATCAAAGAATTCAAAAAAGCAGCTGGGAAAGATAAAATCACATTCAAAGGTGCTTCCATCGAAGGTGGCTTGTACATTGGCGAAGGTCAATTGACAGCCCTAGAGAACATCAAGTCGAAAAACGAGATGATTGGAGAGGTTATTGGCTTATTGCAATCGCCTGCTAAAAATGTTGTTTCAGCATTACTTAGTGGTGAGAAGAAATTGGCTGGTATCGTTAAGACTTTGTCTGAGCGTCCTGAATAATTTTAACACGTTTAATCGGAGCTTAGCTCCAACAAATAATTAATTCTTAACAATTAAATTTTCAAACAATGGCAGATTTAAAAGCGTTCGCTGAGCAATTAGTGAACTTAACTGTAAAAGAAGTAAATGAATTAGCTACTATCCTTAAGGATGAGTACGGTATCGAACCAGCTGCTGCTGGTGCTGTTATGGTTGCAGGTCCTGCAGCTGGTGGCGCTGACGGTGGTGAGGCTGCTGCTGAGAAATCATCATTCGATGTAATCTTGAAAGCTGCTGGTCCTAACAAATTAGCAATCGTTAAATTAGTGAAAGACTTAACTGGTTTAGGTTTGAAAGAAGCTAAAGACGTAGTAGATGCTGCTCCAAAAGCAGTTAAAGAAGGTGTATCTAAAGACGAAGCTGAAGGTTTGAAAAAATCTTTAGAAGAAGCTGGTGCTGAAGTTGAATTGAAATAATTCAATTACCTGATTATTCAAAAAAGGGAATGGCAACATTCCCTTTTTTTTGGTTTATTTGAAAGCTGAATACAAACAAACATGCGCGACATTATCCAACTCCTCCCTGATGCTATAGCCAATCAAATTGCGGCAGGAGAAGTCGTGCAAAGACCCGCCTCCGTAGTCAAAGAACTCATGGAGAATGCGATCGACGCAGGAGCAACAAGCATACAGCTAATTATCAAAGATGCCGGGAAAGGAATCGTTCAAGTCATCGATGACGGTTGTGGCATGTCGGAAACCGATGCACGCATGTGCTTCGAACGCCATGCAACTTCAAAAATTCGTCGCGCAGAAGATCTATTCAGCATCAAAACCATGGGCTTTCGCGGTGAAGCAATGGCATCCATCGCCTCCGTTGCGCAGGTAGAATTAAAAACTAGACGGGCCGATGATGAATTAGGAACTTCTATCAAAATCGATGGATCTACCTTAAAAAGCCAAGAAAGTATACAAGCCCCCCAAGGAACTTCTATCGCGGTTAAAAATCTATTTTACAATATTCCCGCTCGCAGAAACTTCCTTAAGTCGAATCCGGTAGAAATTCGCCATATCTTAGATGAATTTCAACGCATCGCTTTGGCGCATCCTGAAATCAAATTTTCCTTCATCCAAAACGAACAAGAAACCTATGCGCTCCCGCCCGAGAAACTGGGCAAACGCATCGTGGACCTGTTTGGGAAAACGTACCGGGAACAATTAGCGGCCTGTGAAGAAAACACCAACTATGTCTCTATTAAAGGCTATGTAGGTAAACCCGAACATGCTAAAAAAACCCGCGGCGAACAATTCTTCTTTGTGAATGATCGCTTCATTAAAAACGCATACCTAAACCACGCGGTCATGAGCGCTTATGAGCGTTTATTGCCAGACGGTGCCTTCCCCTTCTATGTTTTGTTTCTAAGCATCGATCCGGCGCACATTGACATCAATGTCCACCCAACGAAAACGGAGATCAAATTCGAAGACGAAAGGTCTATATACGCCATTATTCAATCCGCTGTGCGCAAGACGCTGAGCATCCATAATCTAATTCCCTCTTTGGACTTTGATAGCAATGTTAATTTTCATTCCCCTCAAAATTCAATACCACGTCAAGAACCCCAATCGGCTTACAGTGATTCAAGCTATAAACCGAAACCCGCGCAAGATGCCTGGAAGAAATTATATGAAGGACTACAGAACAATATAGACGCGTTTGAACAACAAGCGCCTCAAACACAATCCGCGCTATTCCCCTCAGCCATGAACGAGTTTAAAACCGTTCAAAGCAAAGCGAATGAAAGGCCGGATAGCCCTACAGCACAAACTAGTTTTCAGTCTATTCAGATTTTAAATAAATTTATCGCTGTTAGTATCTCAAGTGGATTATTGTTAATTGACCAAAAGCGTGCCTACCAGCGCGTTCTCTACGATCAATTTATGGATAATTTGCAACGTAAGAACGGTGCTTCCCAACAATTACTCTTTCCTAAGGTCCTTGATATCAACCCAGCAGACCAATTGCTCTTGAACGAAATATCTACGGAGATAAACGATTTAGGGTTTAGATTACAGACACAGTCAGATGGCCAACTTGAAATAGTCGGAGTGCCCTCAGAAATTGGAGATGAAGATGGACAAGCGCTATTGGAAGGTATTTTGGAGCAGCTAAAACATGCTTCAACAGATTTAATCGCGCATCGTGCAGAGAAAATTGCACAAACCATGGCCAATCGTTCTGCGGCGCGTTATCATCAAAAAAGATTAAATGAAGTTGAAGTAAATGCTTTGATAGAGCAATTATTTGCGAGTACAAATCCAAACTCTTCTCCAAATGGAGAAGCGATCAGCCAAGTATTACAAGAAGATTCGCTACTTCAATTACTTCGCTAACTCGACGGCACGATCACGTGCAGCAAAAATTCCTTTTTGGAGACCTTCCCCTACTTGAAAATCAGCAAAGGTTTTCAATGCCGCTTCTGTTGTTCCTCCTTTAGACGCAACAGCCTGAATTAACTCATCCAATGACTTATCGCTGGTTTGCATCAAATGATAGGAGCCTAACATGGTTTGCTTCACCAATAAAGCTGACATCGCGGGATCGAAACCCATCGAAGTACCCGCATCAATCATCGATTTGATTAGATAGAAGAAATAAGCTGGTCCGCTTCCACTCAATCCCGTCACAGCATCAATCAAAGCTTCATCATCTAAGAATACGGCTCTACCCGTTGAATTTATCAAATTCTCAACCTTACGTACATCCGCTAATCCAACTGTGGGAGCTGCTGCAAAAGCGGTCATGCCCATGCCTAATAAGGCAGGCGTATTTGGCATCGCACGAACGATTAAATCATGCTGCAGTGAAGTTTGTAATTTAGCGATTGGAATCCCCGCCATAATGGAAAGTACAATTTGATGTGGCAATAATAAACTTGCCAATTCACTCGCTACGCTCGGGTAATCCTGAGGTTTAACAGATAAAATGACCAAATCAACTCCTGATATTTTAGCTGAAATTGTATCAACAACAACCCCAGCTTTTTGCTCTTGCAATACGGTACATCTTTCCTGATTTTTCTCAATCAATAATAGGTCTTCCTTTTGAACTAAATTGTACTGAATAAACGAGTTGGCAAATGCCATTCCCATATTCCCACATCCAATGATTGCAATTTTCATGCTGCTATTTTGAAAAAAGGTTAGCTAAATATTGATTTAAAGAATCTCCACGAAGGCCTTTGGCGATAACCTTACCTTGTGGATCCAACAAAAATGTCATCGGAATCGATGAAACTTGATAGGCCTGCGCTGCAACAGAATTCCAATATTGCAAATCAGACACATGTGGCCAAGTTAATTGATCTTTCGCGATTGCATTGATCCAGGCTGTTTTCTCTTGATCGAGACTTACTCCAAAAATTTCAAATCCCTTTTCTTTATATGTTGCATAGGTTTTGATCACGTTGGGGTTTTCCCGCCGACAAGGCCCGCACCAACTCGCCCAAAAGTCAATCAATACATACTTCCCTCGCAAATCAGACAAGCGCATGATAGGACCAGCGGGCGTTGGCAAGGCGATTTCTGGTGCTTCTGAGCCAATAGATACTCCTTTTAGGCGTTTTAAATTCTCGAGAAAAGGTTTAACCTGTGGATGATTGGGTTTAGCTTTTCGAAAACGTTCGCCAATCTCCTCTAAAAGCGCGAGTTCTTTCTCAGCCGGCAAAAAATTAGTTGCCCACAAAGCCACCAAATGCGTGCCCATCGCAGGAATTAATGCTTTAATTTTGGCAAACTGTTCTTGTTGTGCCATTTCAAACGCTGCTTGAATTCTTGCCTGCTCACCCGGTTTATCCTGTAATTCTTTTGTCCATACGGCAACCTTCGCTTGTAAGGAATTCGATAAGGTAAACAATTGATTCATGTAGACAATATTGGGCGAATCACTTTGAATCTGGAAAGACCCTGCTTTTTCAGGGGTATTGATCCCTTCTGCTTGTACAAAAACGCGCTCTCCCCCTTCTAGAATAACCAAAACCTTCTGTGGATTCGGAATATCAAAGAAGTTAAGTAGGTAAAAACCGCCTTGATCGAGTACTTTGCCCTTGAAAACTACTTGCTTTTGAGCGTTCGGCAATAAAGAATCGACTTTGATGGCTTGACCTCGCCCATTAATCCATTCTAAAAAGACTTTCTTTTGTGGAACGACTTGATTAGCCCGAACGGTTAATTCAAATTCCTGCGCCTGACCTAGAAAGGCCAAACAAACGCCTAAAATAATAAGCAGCTGCTTCATTTATTTATGTTGTTGGAGTGCTTCACTCACTAATTGATTCACTCGTTTCGGATCAGCGGTTCCTTTGGAACGTTTCATTACTTCACCGATGAATAAGGCAATTAGCCCTTTTTTACCTTGGTGGTATTCCTTGATTTTATCGGGAAAAGCTGCTAGCGCAGCATCTACAAATGCAGGCAATTCATCCGTGGATCCTTGGTTTAACCAACCCTGCTCGTCAACAATTTGACTTGGCTTTTGAGCAGGTGAAGCTAAGCAGAGGGGAAATAGTTGGTGGACAGCTAAATTATGAGTCAATGTACCCTCTTCCACTAAATCGACAATCTCAGCTAAATGCTGCGCACTAATCTCAAATGCGTTAATCGCTAGGCCCTTCTCATTCAAATGTGATTTCACGGGTCCCATGAGCCAATTCGCAATGGATTTATATGCTTTCGTATGCGATGCAACGGATTCAAAATACAAGGCCATTTCGCGCGTTTCCGCTAGAAAATGTGCATCATAAACAGGCAATTGATATTGTTCGATAAACTTATGCTCTTGTTCCCAGGGTAGGGTAGGCATTAAGGCTTTTATCTCAGAAAGCCATTGTTCTGAAATTTCCAATGGAGCTAAATCTGGCTCAGGGAAATAACGGTAGTCATTCATGGTTTCTTTCACGCGCATGCTATGGGTTTTACCCGTATGTGCATCAAAAGTCCGAGTTTCCTGAATCAATTTTTCGCCTTTTAATAAAGCTTCCTCTTGTCGGCGGCACTCATATTCAATTGCCCTTTGGATATTCCGCAGGGAATTCATGTTTTTAATCTCAACTTTAGTCCCTAGGGTAAACGTACCCTTCGGTCGCAACGATATATTGACATCGGCGCGTAAGGACCCTTCCTCCATGTTTCCGTCACAAATTCCTAAGTAACGAACCAATTTGCGCACCTCTGAAACCATGGCAAAGGCCTCTTCTGCAGAATGAATAGCAGGTTCGGTAACCATCTCAATTAAGGGAGTTCCGGCCCGATTATAATCTATAAAACTAAAAGGATTATCCCCTTCATGCAATGATTTACCAGCATCCTCCTCCAAATGAATATGGTGAAAAGGCAATACCTTAACACCCTCAGCAAGATGAACTTGGATAGCGCCACCGATACAAATAGGGGTTTTATCTTGTGTAATTTGATATCCTTTTGGAAGATCGGGATAGAAATAATTTTTACGGTCAAAATTTTGCCAATGGGCAATCTCAGAACCTAAAGCGAATCCCATTTTGATAGCAAATTCGACAGCTTTTTTATTTAAATGGGGAAGCGTCCCTGGATGACCTAATGTAATAGGTGAAATAAGCGTATTTGCCTCCTGACCAAAACGAACCGGATCACTTGCAAAAATTTTGGAATCCGTTTTTAATTGGGCATGTATTTCAAGGCCAATTACCGGTTCATAGATTGAAGATTGAAAAGTACTCACAAATTTTCTGGCTTATACAACATACAAAAGTAGGTAAATATACAAAAAAGCTAGGCGAATAAGCCCTTAAGAAGCTTTCATTTTACATGTACATGCCGTTTTATGCTGGTAATTTACCCAATACGCGTAGGCAACTGACAAACCTAATAATACACCAAAAATCCAATCATAGGATTGGCTACTTAGTAACACCTCGATAATCTTAAAGCCAAATGCAATAGCCAAAAAATAAAGTGGTTTTAGGCGCCGATGTTTTTGAAAATCAAGAATTAACACGAATGCAGCTAGGCCAAAACTTAAAAGAACTAGAATCCATTCGACTTTGGCAGAAAATGCAAAACTACCTAACAAATAAGGCGCAAAGAAAAAGATAAATGGCATAGCCAAACAATGGATTGCGCATGCAAAAGATAGGAATAAACCTAACTTCTCCAAAGGAATCAATTGTTTGGCTTGCTTTAATTTAGACATTTTACTAATTATTGAATAGTTATCGGAAAACGAACGTCTACATCGGTAGACCCTCCCTCTTCAGCACCTGTTTTAACAGCTTTACCGTTAACAGGTGGTTGGTGTTTTAAAATAACTTGGAAATTGCCATTACCCGCGACATATTGTGATCGAATATCAGCCAATAAGCCGATCGGAATACCATTTTTATCCAAATCTTTAATTTGTACACTCATCAAACCTGAAGGCGTCGCCTTATAAATAAATAAATGTACATCGGCTTCTTCTTTGATTTCTTCTGAGATATCGAATACCGGGTTCTTCGTTTCATCTAATAAGGCAATAGACATTTCGTACGTGGAATTTTTATCCAATAGAATAGGATCTACAGAATCCATGACGCCATCACCTTGTTTGTCACGCCAATAAAATGATTTAATAATACCTGTTGGCGATTTAAATGACAATTTAACCGTAGTAATCAATTCATTGTCATCATTAGGTTCTACTTCTTCTTTCGAACAACTGGAAGCCACAAAAAATAATGCCAACGATAAAATAGTAATGTTTTTCATGTGATGATCAATTAGTTTAAATGCAATGTGATACAAATTAAACAGTTTACAAAGATGCAACAATGTTGCAAATAAAACAAGTAGATGAAAAGGCAAAAAGAGCGGATGAATTTGGAGGTGTGAGTGAAGAACTAAGAGTGAAGAGTGAAGAGTGAAGAGTTAAGAGCTAAGAGTTAAGAACTAAGAGTTAAGAGCTAAGAGATCCCTTCGGACTTCTTACAAGGTATGAGTTAAGAACTAAGAAGTAAGAGATCCTCCGGACTCCGGACTGCCTCCCTTCGGACTAGCGACTAGCGACTGCCCACTGACAGCTGACGACTAGCGACCAGTGACTCCCCTCCGGACTCAGGACTGATTCCCCCCCGGACTAAAGACTAGGTAGAAGTCAAGAGTGAAGAACTCATCCGGGCTGATAACTACTGGCCTCCGTCGACTAGTGACTAGCGACTAGCGACTGACGACTAGTGACTAGCGACTAGCGACTAGTGACTAGCGACTGACGCCTGATTACTGACTACTGACGACTAGTGACTAGTGAGTGCGACTGTTTCGGGCAAAAAAAAAGACCCACACTTACGTGCAGGTCTTCTATAATAACTTGGAGCTTACTTACTTTCCCGGGTTTGATCCCAGTATCATCAGCGGTGCGGGGCTTAACTTCTCTGTTCGAGATGGGA
>JBDLUL010000148.1:0-2816 GCA_039805345.1 Bacteroidota bacterium
TGATTAAATCACCTTTGGAATCCTGAACGGTCAAATCTTCCAAAACAATATTTTCGCAGTTGGTGATTTTAATCCCTTCAGCACCCGTTTTTTGATCCTTGAAACTCAATACGGTTTTGTCTATCCCTTTGCCGCGAATGGTGATTTTCTTTTTTCCTTCTAAGGAAAGACTACCCGAAATTTGAAAATTACCAGCTTCCAATTCAATGACATCCCCATCTGAAGCAAGGATTAATTGGGTCTGAAGGGCTTTTTCAAATTGGGCTTGCCCCATGACTGGAGAAAGCCCAATGAATACTAAGATAATACTGAGGTATTTCATTTGAATTAGTTACGTGGAGGACCACCGCCTGGACGCATTTGCGATTGCATGGTCTTGTATTTTTCTAATTGCTCTGGGGTTAAGATTACCTTCAAGGCTTCTTGTTGCCCCTCATTGATTTTTTTCATTTCCCCCATCATCTCTTCGCGGTCCATACCTGCCTGACGGAATTCCATCATCTTTTCAATGCGTGCAACAATTAAAGGTTCGATTTTGTCCTCTTGTTCTTTGGTCAACTTCAACTCTGAACTCATGCGGTTCAATTGATTCATGGCCATTTCTTGTGGACTTGGCATTTGTGCGTAAGCTGCTTCGCCGGCTCCCAAGAGGGCAACGACCATGGCGATGGTTGTTAAGATCTTTTTCATGTTAATACGTTTAGAATTTCAAGTTAAACATTTTATTTAAACACCGTATTCCAAATCAACGAATAAACTTCTGTTGGTTCCATTTTATCAGTTGATTGATTATCAGCAATATACAAAGGATAGTAGGCTTCATCACAAAACGGACTCCCATGTGAACCTTTGACCAAGGTCGCATCCAAGGGAATTACATCCATGCGGTAGCGGAATCCTGACAATTTGCGGGCTAATTTATAGGCTGCTCGTAATTTGATGAATGGATTTTTTGGGTCCATAAACATCTCTACAGGATCATAACCTGGCTTCTTGAAAATGTCGACACATCGAGCGAAGTCGGGAGCCTTTTTATCGTCCAACCAGTAATAATAGGTAAACCAGGCATCATTGTCGGCAATCAACACCAAATCACCCGCACGTGGATGGTCGATGTGATAATTCGCTAATTCTTCTCCAGATAATACCTTTTTCACTCCATGCGTTTGCATCAAAAGGAGCTTGACCTCATCGATAACAGAAATATCCGGGCAATAGACATGTGCGATTTGATGATCGGAAACGGCAAATGCACGTGATGCTCCTGGATCCAATAATTCCAATCCTTGTTCTTCCCGTAAAGCGATATACCCTGCTTCCCGTAAGATTCGATTCAGATGAATGGGTTTAGATACATTATTTATCCCATACTCTGACAAGATAATGACCTTCGCCCCAGCACTTTCGAAATGCATAATTAATCGTTCAACGACCTGATCGATTTCTTGTAAATCGCCTTTAATTTTTTCAAAATCTACCCCAAATTTCTGCAAGCAGTAATCCAAATGAGGTAAATAGATGAAAGTCAACGTCGCATCATATTTCTTGTCTACATAGATGGACGCATCCGCAATCCAATTTGTCGATTTGATATTCGCATTAGGTCCCCAGAAATTAAATAAGGGAAATGTCCCAAAGGCCTCTTGCAATTCATCCCGCAAGTCTGCTGGATGGCTATAGCAATCGGGCATCTTGACACCGTCTGCATGATATTGAGGCCGAGGAGTTACGGAATAATCCGCTGATGAATACATGTTGTACCACCAAAATAAGTTCGCACAGGTGAAGTTGGGGTCTTTTTTGTGTCCCGCATCCCAGATTTTGTCATCACCTACCAGCTTGTTGGATTGCTTCCAGAACTTCACCTCGGAGTCGACTTCATCATACCAACCGTTACCTACGATTCCGTTTGAATTAGGATACTTGCCCGTTACATATACACTCTGAGAAGTCGTCGTCACCGCCGGGAATGGTGGCTTGATTTTAGACTTTTTTTTGCCTGAAATATAGCCGTCCAAAAAAGGCGTGTTTTGGCCTAAAATACTTTCACTAAGCCCTACGATATCAATGACTACGGTTTTTTGCATAATAGGTCTTGAATAAATGTGACTTCACGCGAGATGGATGTTTCGATTGACTCTTGGTATTCCGATGGTAGAACGCCCCAGGTATACGTTTCTATTTCCATCATGTTTGTTACGTGATATTGCTTGTGATAGGCTAAGGTTTCTTCAATTTCTGCTTGAGTGGAATTTAATAATCCATACGAGTCCAAGAATAATGGAACGTGAAAATGCACGCGCCACTCGTCGTAAACTCCGTCTGTATATTGCGCCAAAGCTTCCCCTAAATCCTTAAACTGCACAAAGCTTCCATCTTTTTTTAAGGCTTTGACTTGATGCAAATAAGTAGGCTCCTCATATTGTTTCAACGCCTCGATACGTGCTGATGCATTACTTCGCAAATCCACGCGCAAGGCGGAGCTGATTTGAATCTTACCAATCGAAATATTTTTCGCTTGTAATTCCATTAAACATTCCGATGGCTTATCAAATGAAACACCATAATGACACACGTCGAAACAGATATGAATATGTCGGCGCACCCAATCTTCTGGAATTCCCGCAGTAATCGCAAAGGGAATCAAGGTGTCTGTATACCAGTCAACGAATTCACGGTGATTTTCAAGGAGTCCATCGGGTTCAGGTTCAATGTCTATGTGAATCCATTTGCCTGTTTTCTGTTCTGTTTGCGCCAAATAGGGAACGAGTTTTAATAATTCCATCGTGGCCTGACCCATAGCCGCGCCGCGCTGA
>JBDLUL010000149.1:0-5080 GCA_039805345.1 Bacteroidota bacterium
AAGAAAAGGACATCGCGGTGACGGCTTTGATGGGCAAAAACGTGGTTCAAACACCTTTGATGATGAAGTCGGCCAATGGCTTTTATTTGAACATTCACGAAGCCGCATTGGTGAATTATCCTGCGATGCATTTACGTTTTGATCAGGTTACACAGACCTTCCAATCTGCATTAGTCCCGGATGCAGTAGGCAATAAAGCTTATCTACAAACCCCATTTTCGACCCCATGGCGGACACTTGTGATGAGCGAAAAGGCGGAAAAGATTTTGGAATCGAAATTGATTTTAAATTTAAATGAGCCTGCCAAATTTGGAGATTCCACTTGGATTAAGCCGCAGAAATTCATGGGGATGTGGTGGGAAATGCACATTGGAAAGGCCAATTGGCCCTTGGCAGGAGGAAAACATGGGGCGAATACGGCGAATGTGAAACGTTACATTGATTTTGCGGCCCAACACGGTTTTGATGGCGTTTTGGTGGAAGGCTGGAATCAAGGCTGGGAAGATTGGTTTGGAAATTGGAAGGAAGAGGTATTTGATTTTGTGAGTCCCTATCCGGATTATGCGATCGATTCCTTGACGCAATATGCACAAGCCAAAGGTTTACGTTTAATCATGCATCATGAAACATCAGGATCTGTGACGAACTACGAACGACGGATGGATGAGGCATATCAATACATGGTTTCCAAAGGAATCAACACGGTAAAAACTGGCTATGTGGGCAAAATCATTCCGCGTGGCGAACATCATGATAGCCAATGGATGGTGAATCATTATAATCGCGTAGCTGAAAAAGCGGCCCAATATAAACTCATGGTAGATTCACATGAATCCGTTCACCCAACTGGCTTACACCGCACCTACCCAAACTGGATGGCGGCAGAAGCGGCGCGAGGATCCGAATTTAACAATGCCCCCACTTTAGGAATTGTTCCGGAACATACAACTATATTACCATTTACGCGCTTGATGGGCGGCCCGATGGACTATACACCAGGTTTGTTTCACATGTCCTTAAATCAATTTGATTCGACACGGACACAACGGGTTCGATCCACATTAGCAAAGCAATTAGCCCTCTATATTACAATTTATAGTCCTTTGCAAATGGCTGCAGATTTACCCGAAAACTACGACGGGCATTTGGATGCGTTTCAATTCATAAAAGATTTGGCGGTTGATTGGGATGATACCAAGGTGTTAACAGCTGAACCGGGAGAGTACGTGACGATTGCCCGTAAAGCAAAAAACAAGGATACCTGGTTTATTGGATCTATAACGGATGAAAACGCACGGAATGTTTCCTTGCCCTTAGATTTCTTAGATGCCGGAACGGCCTATGAGGCCATGTTATATCGAGATGCTGATGATGCTGATTTCGAAAAAAATCCAGAGGCGTATGTAATTGAGAAGAAATTGGTATCCAAAAGTTCGAATTTAACTTTTCGCTTGCAACGTGGGGGTGGATGTGCTGTGGTGTTAAAAAAATTATAAGGCGGGAGTTGACGCTGCCGGGGTCTGCGACCCCGGCAGCGTCTAAATTACCAACTACCCATAAAAGTTTCCTGATAAATGAAAATTATCGATACAAATCGGCTCCAACTGCGCCCAATCGGCCTTGATGACGCAGAATTTATCATGAACTTGATAAACTGCCCGGGCTTTATTCGTTTTATTGGCGACAGAAATGTCCGAACAAAAGATCAAGCTATTACATACCTCCAAAATATGTTGGCTAATCCCGACATCACCTACTGGGCGATTCAAACAAAAGAAAATCTCATTCCGATAGGCGTTGTAACCTGGGTCAAGCGCGATTTTCTTCCCAGTCCCGATTTAGGCTACGCATTATTACCTGAATTCGAAAGGAATGGATATGCTTTCGAAGCGAGTCAAGCTTGGTTAACCTACCATTTAAAAACAAATAAATCCGTACTTGCAATTTGCCAAGCCGACAATCTTGCATCGATCAAACTATTGCTAAAGTTAAACTTCAAGCTAGAAGAGATTTTTGAAAAAGACGGGCATACGATGCATCGCTATAGCCATCATTCCTGATTGCGACGGAGGTGGGGGTTGACGCTGCCGGGGTCTACGACCCCGGCAGCGTCTAAATTACAGCATACCCATAAAAGCTTCCTGATAATCCTCCAAAAACCCCTTAAAATACCACTAATCCCATCCTTTTATACGGAAACTGATAAACTGCCTCAACCCAATCACATCAATGCCCATGAAATTGCTCTCCAGCAAGAATCTCCACCGCTAACTTATTAGCCGCCGTAGGCAACGGACATGTCGCAAACGGCGTAAACGCACATGGTGGATTATAGGCCTTATTAAAATCAATCATCACTTTCCCCTGAGCATCCGGCAAAGCAGTATCAATAAACCGACCCGCCCCATAGGTCTGTTTTCTATTCGTCAAATCACCAAAAACAATAAACAGGCTATTCCCTTCTTGGCTTGTCTCCAACTGATAAATTTTCTTCCCGACCTTAAAACGAAGTAAGCCCGGCGATTCCAGTTGATAGGAACGGCCCGTCACGTCAATAATCGTGACCATTTTGCCTTTGGTAGGGATGAAATCCGCTACAATCCGATACGCTGAATCCGTTGGGAAACAGTCGATACCTTTAAATGCTTTTAAATATTCACCTTCTAAATCTCGCAGGCGAACTGCATATTTTTCGCCTCTTTTGATAATAAACCAACGCAAAGAACGATGCGAAACAACCGGTGCCTTGATATCATCTTGGTAAACCAACATCGTGTCGCTGACAGTTTGATAAAACACCTTGCCATCTTTCAGAAAAAGCTCCCCTAAAAATGGATCTGAATGCTCCGCAGGAAAGACAAAATCGTTCTTTTCATCTCCACCCATCGTGTTTTTACCTTCCTTCAACCAAAAAAGTCCCGCTAAATTTAACCAGCCCGACTCCGATTTCAAGCTATTGATTCGCGCAGCCCGAAATGCCTTCACCTCCTCCACATGGTTCTGTGCTTGCAAGCCAAAACTCAATAATAAGAAAAAAATAATTCCTTTAATCCGCATCATATATTCCTTTGGTTTCAAAATACTTCAATATTTTATCGACTCCAAACCTCGATTGTTGCTCTGCCGTAAAACCTAAACCTATTCCCCCGTCTCGAATGGAAGCATAATCATGTAGTAGCATCTGCTTGCGCCTACTTACATCACCCCAACTATTCCCAATACTAGCCACCCAAAAAACAATACTAAAAATTAATACCCCACCCATGCGCACCGAATCCGGCTTCCAAGATAATAACACGAGCAAATAGACAAAAACCAAAGCCAACGTCGGGTAAATCTTATAATTACCAATCAAAAAGACAAACTCCCCAAAAGAGGACCTCAATATGCTAATCGCTGCCGCATTCATCAAGCAAAACACCAACATGGAAAAGACAAAAAGCATGGGTGCTTGGGTGAGAGTTTGGGCACGCCAGCGGACTAAAATTTCCTTGAAACCTTGTTGGGCAATGTATTGAGCCAAAATCCACACGATAATTCCAACCAAAATAACCCCCAATAATGTGGTTTCAAAAAGGCGAAGCATCGATTGCTCCCGGTACCAAAAATCAAATCCGCCCCCCATGAAAACGAAGAAGCCCTGAACGCTCTCCAAAGGATGCAATTTAAAATAAGCCATCCCTGTCTCGTGATAGGACATACTTGGATACTTCCAAAAAAACATAAAAATCACGGATATCAACAAGCCCAGCCAGATCAACAATTCCCTGAATCGGTACTGTAAAAATAGAACCAAAGCGCCTATTGCAATAAAAAACAGGCCGTCTGAATTGGACAGGCAAGCCAACAAAGTAAACAACAAGGCAAAGGCAAATCGGCGAGTATTTGATTTCCCCAATAAATACATCGAAATCGCGCCGAAGCCAATGACTAAATTGTGCTGAACCGCCGCAATCATCCAGAACGAAGAAAGGTAATATTGAAAATTCAAATACAGAAACGGGATGGGGATAAAATACAAGAGGCGATTTTCTTTGGGAATAATGCGCCAAATCAAACCAAACAAAGGGATTAGATACAAATGTGATTGCCAAATCATCCATTTGATGTTCATTTGGCCGAAAACATAATAATTAACCAAAGCAAGTAACTTCAATGTTACTACCCGATGTTCATTATTAGGCGCCCATAGCAAAGCCATTTTGCGTTGAAAATCAGCTTCATGCAACCAATTGAAAAGCATAAGGGGGCCTACTTCAAAATCGTCCAACCAGGGAATATTAACTGCATAAGCCATTAAACATCCAGAAAAAAACAGGATAGGCACTCCGATTAACACATATTTAACTAGCCAATTTTCAAAAAATTGCATCCCCTCTTAATTAAACAATGAAGTCAAAATTAGGCATTTAATTCAAAGATTTTTTATAGCTTTCAATTCGTTAACCAAAAAGACCCTATGAAAAAACTTATCCTTGGATTGGTAGCCCTACTAGCCATCATTCAATTCATCCATCCCGAAAAAAACGAAAGCAACGAAAAGGCCTACGACATCTCGACGAAGTACAGCATTCCAATGCCTGTGCAAGAAACGTTAAAAAATGCGTGCAACGATTGTCACTCGAATCAAAGTACCTATCCTTGGTATTCCAACATCCAACCAGTAGGTTTTTGGCTAAATCACCACATCGAAGAAGGAAAAGAGCATTTGAACTTTTCGACGTTCACCAAAATGCCGGTTGCAGTCCAAAACCATAAATTAGAAGAGGTCATCGAAACTGTCGAGGAAGGTGAAATGCCTATGCCATCGTACACCTATTTTGGTCTACATCCCAAAGCCAACTTATCCGCTGAAGAAAAAGACGCGCTGATTGCATGGGCAAAGGCACAAATGGATATGCTTAAAGCCACTTATCCAGCAGACAGCCTGAAATTAAAGCCCCGTAAAAAAGTATAAAAGCACAACGAGCGCAAGTCCGGCCACCAGCCAAATAATTCCGTTAACACGCTTTTTCTTTAAAAAGAGCAACAATATGATGCCCGTCAAAGAAATCAAAGACATAAAAATGGCCGAGAAATC
>JBDLUL010000150.1:0-35799 GCA_039805345.1 Bacteroidota bacterium
CCATTGATTGGGAACAAATGATGCTAGCTGAATAGAAATAGGAGCTAGGCCAATGAATGGATTGGAAGAAGGTTCCACGAGACAAACGCTTAAATCAAGCACCATCGCACGTACCAAGACCATCGCACCGGCGATGTAGTTAACCGGTAAACACACCAAAGCAACATCTTGAGGTTTCAATTGCAGCCAGTCACCAGTAGCGAGAGCTGATGTTTCCATCGCGCGTCGGTCAAGCCAAATAGGCTTTGGAATCCCTGTAGAACCCGATGTATGAAATAAGAAAGAGCTTTGCCCACTTTTCCATGCCGCACAAAATGATAGTACCTCACGCTCATATTCTGAGGAAGGCTGAAACAAATCGTCCGAAAGGGGAGAAAATAGCTGCATAAATCGTCAAATCATTCCAAAATTAACCAAACATTCTCTAATTTCGTGAGTTAATAGAAGGTTAATCAATTAACCTTGCGTAGATGAAAGAAGAGCCATTTTTAAATCCGATCAATCCAGACAAAGTAGCCCAAAACCCGGGCTTGCTACCTTATGCACATACCGCAGGCGGAGCTGTCATTAAACCGGAAGATACGGGCAAAACAAAGGGGAGGAGTATATTAGCGATGCGCCAACAAACGGATCGGCAAATGAACCAACTCTATGAACAAATGGAGGTTTTAGCCAAACAAGCTAAGCTTTTAGCTGATCGCAAAGAAATATCAGAACGCATTTATGATGCTGCAATGGGTTTTGAACCTATTATTTCCGAGACCTATTATATGTATGAAAAAGAAGATGGGACCGACTTACTATCGCTTGTTGCGCCGCATGAGTGGGGCCGTTCTTTTAAATACAGCCGTTATTTAGCCAAAGTAATCTTATTAGCAGACCATACATGGGATGTTACCTACAACGAAGAATCTAATCCATAAATATATGACGTCAAATTTGCCGTGGAAAACCATTAAGGAATATAAAGACATTTTATTCCAACAATACAAAGGGATTGCTAAAATCTCGATTAACCGTCCGCACAAGCACAATGCCTTTACGCCACTGACCGTACAAGAAATGTCAGAGGCCATGGAATTAGCTCGTCAAGATACTTCTGTGGGAGTTATCATTTTGACTGGTGAAGGTGGAAAAGCATTTTGTTCAGGTGGTGATCAAAGTGTTCGTGGTGACGGGGGCTATGTCGGAGACGATTTCGTACCGCGCTTAAATGTCTTAGACTTACAACGTCAAATTAGGACGATCCCTAAACCCGTCGTTGCGATGGTTGCGGGCTGGGCGATTGGTGGTGGACATGTTCTACATGTCATTTGTGATTTATCCATTGCTGCAGAAAATGCGCGTTTTGGTCAAACAGGACCGAATGTAGGATCTTTTGATGGAGGCTTTGGAGCCTCGTATTTAGCTCGTGTGGTAGGTCAAAAGAAAGCGCGTGAAATCTGGTTATTATGCGATCAATATGATGCGCAAGATGCGCTACAAATGGGATTGGTCAACAAAGTTGTTCCTTTAGAAGAATTAGAAGCAACAACGGTAGCTTGGTGTGAGAAAATCCTAGAAAAAAGTCCTTTGGCATTGCGCATGCTGAAATCAGCGTTCAATGCAGAGCTAGATGGACAGGCTGGAATTCAAGAATTAGCCGGTAACGCGACGTTACTCTATTACTTATCCGATGAAGCGAAAGAAGGTAAAAATGCGTTCTTAGAAAAACGCAAACCTGATTTCTCTAAATTCCCTAAATTTCCATAATAATGAATTATTGGCTCGTAAAATCTGAACCATTCAAATATTCTTGGGATGATTTCGTTAAAGAAGGGAAATCTGTATGGGACGGAGTGCGCAATTACCAAGCACGAAATAACATGAAGGCCATGCAAAAGGGCGATTGGGTGTTTTTTTACCATTCAAACGAAGGCGTGGAAGTAGTAGGTTTAGCAGAAGTTAGTAAGGAATTTTATCAAGATCCTACAACAGAAGATCCAAGATGGGTTGTTGTAGAACTAAAACCCATAAAAAAATTCCCTAAAACGGTTACGCTTAAAGCGATGAAAGCAGATGAACGACTTAGTTCACTTGCTTTAATTAAACAATCAAGATTATCCGTTACGCCCGTTCAAAAAGCAGAATTTGATATCATACTCAGTTTAACCGAATAATATGAAAAAGGCTTTTTTGATTCTTATAGTAGTATTTACGACCCTTATTCAGGTAAATGGTCAAACGAATAAACGCGTTGAATTCTCCCAAGAATCAAATCAAGTCGAAACCTTTACCATTCCAATTGGCAACAAAGGGGTTATTCTACTAAGTCAATTAAATAAACAAGCATTTAATCTCCGTAAATTCTCAACCAATTTAGAGCAAGAGTGGTCAGCAAATGCCAACATTGATTCCAATCAAGATTATGTGACACATAGCTACGACGGGGATGATTTATATTTGTTATTTAGCCGTTTTAAGAGTAATTCATATGTCATATTTCGGGTAAATACAGAAAAGGGGAAAGTTGAAAAATATCAAATTATTTCAGTAGACCGAATAGAAATATCAAATTTCAAAGCCTTAAATGCCTCTTTATTTATTGCAGGCATGGTTAATTCACAACCCGTTATCTTATTTACGAATCTAAACGAAAAAAAGACCCGAATTCTTCCAGCAATTGTGAAAGGACAAGCTGAGATTCAATCCATGGATTTAGATACCGCTTATCAACAAATAAATGTCACATATTCAGTAGGTAAAAAGGCGAAAGATTACCAACTCATCCTTAAATCATTTGACGAAGATGGTAATCAAGTCAGCCAGGTATTAATGAAGCCTAATGATGAGTTCGCGATGATGAATGCCAAATCGACTCAAATAAATGATTCCTTGCAAGTCGTTGTAGGTACCTATGGTCACAAAAATACAGTTGGTTCTTCTAAAGGACCAAGTTCACAAGGACTCTATTTTCAGTCATTTTTAGATGGTGAGCTGGCGAATTCTAGTTATACGAGTTTTACTAAATTCAATAATTTCTTTAATTTTTTAAGCCCTAAACAATTAGAGCGTCAAACCAAACGAATCAAAGACAAAGAAGAAAAGGGAGAAGATTTACGTTTAGATTACCGTTTATTGATGCATGACATCATTCGCAAAGGTGATCACTACATCGTCGTAGCTGAAGCTTTTTATCCTGACTACAAGTACAACAATTTTGGTCCCTATGGGGGCGGATTATTTCCAGGAATGACAACGCTAGGAGGATTTTATTCTCCCTGGAGCATGTTGTATAATCCTTACCGATGGGGTTATGGCAACTATGGTCTTTATTCGCCATTTTCCAGCTACTACAGCCCTTGGGGGTATCGCGGATACAATTATTATGGTAACCAACAGCAGTTTGACGGATGGGTTTATACGCATGCCGTAATTGCAGAATTAGATGCACAAGGAAATTTATTGTGGGATCACTGCGTTTCATTACATGACATGAAAGAGCCAAAGCTCATTCAAAAAATCAAAACATCTGTTCAGCAGGATCAGATTATTTTAAGCTATAGCCGAGAGAATCAAATCGTTTCCAAAATCATCAGTGAACAAGGAACGAAGGAAGTTGAAAATACATTGGCTATTGAAACCAATTTAGAGGGAGATCGAGTAAAGAAATCAGCGGATTCCGATTTAACCTATTGGTATGGCACCTATTTCTTAGCGCACGGAACACAAAATATCGTTAACCAAACAGAAGGAAAACGTACAGTTTTCTATTTAAACAAAATTCAATTTAATCCTTAATGTCAAATAATCACCAATCTATCGCCATTGAAACACCTCAAAATTGGGGCAAAAGCTACGAATTAATTGACTCGGGCGGATTTGAAAAATTAGAGCAGTTTGGTGAATTTGTCGTTCGCAGACCTGAACCTCAAGCCTTATGGTCTAAGTCCCTCTCTGAGGAGTTTTGGGCTCTTAAGGCTAACGCACACTTTAAGAAAGAAAAGGGCAGTACGGAAAGAGGTGTTTGGGAGATCAAAAAAGGGGTTCCCGACAAATGGTTTATCCCATACCAGTCGGAGAAATTAGATTTAAAATTAAAAATAAGTCTCTCATCGTTTAAGCACGTAGGCTTATTTCCTGAACAAGCGTCTAACTGGGAATTCTTAGCAAAAAACATTCCTTTATTAAGTAATCCCAAACCTAAGATTTTAAACCTATTCGCCTACACGGGTGGTGCTAGTTTAGTTTGCCGCCAAATGGGAGCAGATGTCACACACGTAGATTCGGTGAAACCTGTACTCTCTTGGGCGCGGGAAAACATGGAAGTATCTCAATTGGACTCCATTCGTTGGATGGCCGAAGATGCATTGAAGTTCGTTAAAAGAGAAACTAGAAGGGGTAATTTCTACCAAGGGGTTTTATTAGACCCACCTGCCTACGGCCGGGGACCAGACGGTGAAAAATGGGTACTAGAGGAGCAAATAGATGATATGCTGCGATCTGTGAAAGAGATTCTAGATCCTAAAGAGCACATATTATTGACGAATGTCTATTCCTTAGGCTTCTCTACCTTGGTGGTAGAAAACTTAGTTAATGGAATATTCAATGTGCCTGAAACAGCAGAGTCGGGCGAATTATACCTAAACGACCAATACGACAAAAAACTCCCATTGGGAGTTTTCCATCGCTATTTGTATAAGTCTTAGTTCTTCGGGTAGATAACACCTTTGGCAGCTAATAAGGTGTTTTTCATCAGGGAAACGATGGTCATGGGACCTACGCCCTTGGGTACAGGAGTGATGTAAGAACATATTGGGAATACCGATTCAAAATCTACATCGCCCTTTAAGGCAAATCCTGATTTCTTGCTCGCATCTTCCACACGCGTTAAACCCACATCAATAACAACCGCACCCGGTTTCACGTGGGCAGCTGTAATAAATTCAGGCTTACCCAAAGCCGCAATGATAATATCGGCTTGTTGGCACATCTCCTCCAAATTAGCGGTGCGTGAATGCGTCAACGTCACCGTACAGTTTCCTTGCGGATGATTACGCTGCATCAAAATCGACATAGGTAATCCAACAATTTGACTACGACCTACGACAACGCAATGTTTACCTGCTGTCTCAATGTTGTAATAAGCCAATAAATCCAAAACGCCTTGAGGCGTAGCAGAAATATAAGCTGGGAGCCCTTTGGCCATCCGACCAATGTTGATGGGGTGAAAGCCATCGACATCTTTAGATGGATGAATAGTCTCCATCACACGGTCAGGGTTAATATGATTTGGAAGGGGTAATTGAACAATTAAACCATCCATAGCTGGATTATTATTCACATCAATCACCGCTTGCAATAATTCTGCTTCAGAAATGGACGGATCAAAACGCAACAGGGTAGAAGCGAAACCTAATTCTTCGCAAGATTTAACTTTATTCGCAACATAGGTTTCTGAAGCACCATTATTGCCCACAAGTATAGCAACCAAATGAGGGGCACGTTTACCCGATGCAACTAATTCGTGAACCTCTTTCGCAATAGACGCTTTCATAGATTCAGCGACCATTTTTCCATCTATAATCTGACTCATATCTTATTTTTTTCTTGTTGTCTTCTTAGGAGCGGGAGCTGCATCACCTAATGCAATACAATCTTCCAAAGTTAAACTTGCTGGATCTTGATCCTTCGGAATTTTCACATTCCGTTTTCCAATTTGAATATAAGGTCCATACATGCCGTTTACGACTTTAATCGCAGCATTCTCAGGAAACTCCTTGATCATCTTGTTCGCTTCCGAGTTACGTTTTGCCAAAATCAATTCAATGGCGCGCTCTTGCGTTAATGAAGCCAAATTATCAGTCTTACTTAAGGAAATATATTTGCCGTTATGTTTTACATAAGGACCAAATCGACCTTTTCCTGTTTCAATCAATTGATCTTCAAAATATCCTAAACCTGCAGATTCAGCTGCTTTTAATGCGGCTTGCATCACCAAAACAGCTTGATCCAATTCAATCGTAAAGGGATCATTCGGTTCTGGAAGGCTAGTAAATTTGCCGTCGTATTTGATATATGGTCCTAATTTACCCGCACCAATCACCACAGGCTTATCATCCAAAATACCGATTTCACGCGGCAATTTCGGTCGGGCCAATAAGGCAATCGCTTCTTCTAAACTCAAGGTAGCAATCGAATGATGTTTTGCTAAATTCGCAAAAACCGGCTTGTCGTCTTCACCAGACTCACCCAATTGAACAAATGGGCCAAACTTTCCTAAACGAACCGATATTTTCTTTCCTGTTTCAGGGTCTAATCCTAATTCACGACCACCACCGACAGAACTACGCGCAATGCTTTTACTATCCTCAATTGTTTTATGGAATGAACCATAAAAATCTTTCATCAACTTAACCCATGGCAGCTTACCTTGTGCAATGTGGTCAAATTCATTCTCCATTTCAGCGGTGAATGTATAATCGACTACTTCTTGAAAATTTTCAACAAGAAAATCAGTTACTAATGTACCAATGTGCGTAGGGAATAACTTAGATTTCTCTGCACCTACCATTTCAGTAGCCTTCACACCCGCAATCTCATCATCTTTTAAGGTCCAGGTTTGAAATGCTCTTTCCTTACCTGCACGGTCTTCCTTCTCCACGTAGGCACGCTTAATAATCGTAGAAATTGTTGGCGCGTAAGTCGACGGACGTCCAATACCCTTTTCTTCCAAAGCCTTGACAAGACTCGCCTCGGTATACCGCGGAGCTGGACGAGAGAAACGTTCTTGTGCCTTTAATTCATCCAATTGGAGAACTTGACCCACCGACAAAGGAGGCAACATATCTTTGTTTTCATCCTCATCTTCATCATCCTTTCCTTCCAAATAAGCTTTCAAAAAACCTTCAAAAGCGATCACTTCACCTTGCGCAACCAATACTTCCGTTGTGGTTGAAATCTCAATTTGTGCCGTCGTTCTTTCCAATAAAGCATCAGACATCTGCGATGCAATCGAACGCTTCCAAATCAATTCATATAACTTACGTTCTCTAGAATCACCTGATAGGGTAGACATACCAAAATCCGTAGGACGGATAGCTTCGTGAGCCTCTTGAGCGCTATCGGATTTCGTTTTAAATTGACGAGCGTAGTGGAATTTCTCCCCATAATTCGATTCAATCGCAGCTTTGGCCTTATCACGTGCTTCTTGTGATAACATGGTAGAATCCGTACGCATGTAAGATATGCGACCTGATTCATATAATTTTTGCGCGATCGACATGGTTGTCGCTACAGCATAACCTAATTTACGCGATGCTTCTTGTTGTAAGGTAGAAGTGGTAAAGGGAGGAGCAGGAGTCTTTTTGGCAGGTTTTGTTTCTAAACTCTTAATCGAGAAAGTGGCACCTACACATTTTTTCAAAAACTCCAATGCATCACCCTCTTTGGCAAAATTCTTAGCCAATTCGGCCTTTAATACTTTTTTACCTGGTAAATCAAATAACGCACTTACTTTAAACGTTGCGATACTCGCATGGTGTTCAATCTCTTTTTCACGTTCGACAATCAAGCGGACAGCAACCGATTGAACACGACCCGCTGATAATCCTTTTTGTACTTTAGACCAAAGGACTGGGGAAAGTTCGAATCCAATCAAACGATCCATAATCCGACGCGCCTGCTGTGCATTCACCAAATCCATATCAATGGCACGAGGCTGCTCAATCGCTTTTAATATAGCAGATTTCGTAATTTCACGAAATACAATACGTTTTGTGTTATCCTTTAAATTCAAGGCTTCTTTTAAATGCCATGAAATAGCTTCTCCCTCACGGTCGTCGTCAGTCGCTAACCATACTTCTTCACAAGATTTCGCCAACTTCTTTAATTCCGAAATAACCTGCGTCTTGTCCGCCGAAACAACGTATGTAGGAGTAAAATCATTATCTACATCGATGACCTTATCACCTTTGGTAGGTAAATCCCGCACATGACCGTAAGAAGATTTGACAATAAAATCCTTACCCAAATAACCTTCTATCGTTTTTGCTTTTGCGGGGGACTCAACTATGACCAAATTTTTTGCCATCAGATAAATGTTTCAGGTTAAATTTTCGAAATGACCTCAAATATAGTCGCTTAAAATGTATTTGTTAACAATTAAAGCGAAAGCACTAAAAAAAATCTAAATAATTATATTATTCTGGAATATTACCTATTCGAATACGCGAATTGATGTTTACACGGAAGCCGATGTAATTAAATTGTCCATTGGAGAAGTTGGCTATCGCCTCCAAGCGTAAGACCTTCATTACCCCATCCAAACCATATCCTAACTCTTGATAAAACAAATTCTGTTTAGGAAGATAAACGGCATTCGCAATGAGTAATTCCTTCACATAGGCTTTCTTCGTACCCAAAATAGGCTTTAGCCATAAATTCGAAAATTGAAATTGCGATAAAGCTTCTAAATAGGTGCCTGAGGTACTGTAGGCATAGTGATTCACATTCAAGCGTTGATTAGCTCCCGCGGTAAAATTCTGATAATAGCCTACTAGGCGGTGAGAAGCCAACATGTCACCCGTCTGAATTAAATTCAAGCCCCCGTTAAAGTGTTTGTAATCCAGAAAATATTCCGGTGAACGACCGAAAAAAGAACCTGAATTTAAAATAAAGCCAGATTTTACCCAAGGGGAAAGGTCCAAGTTCTGAACATATGAAAATTCGAGCATGTGAAAATCAACCTTTGAGCCAAAGACATCCGGCCAGCCAGCTCGGTATTTGACTTGAATTAACGGCGAAGATCCCCAATCACTTTGACGTGTGGAATTCAAATAAGTTTGAGTCAAAAATGGTCTAAATCCTACAGAAAATTGGGTAATGAAGGCTTGGTGATTGTCAAATCCGACCTTGGCGCTTTCATCATTTGTGGGGTTATTACTACTGAAAGTTCGATTCAGATAATTAACCCAATGATATCCTGTCGTATTATCCATTTGAGACCTAAACGCTGACTCAGCAAACGCTTTAAAAAATAATCGAGCTGAGAAGCGCTTTAACAGGGATATATTCCAATATTGTTTGCGATAAATCTTCATCTGATTGTTTTTCAGCAACAACGTTGACAACGAATTCATCTCGGGTGATATCGTATTATCGGGATTGTATTGAGCTACATAATCCCCTTGTGTTGCTGAAATATCAAAATTCTCTGTTTTGTAGCGAAGCCTGACATACCCCGTATTCCGATTTAAGCCAAATGAACGACGCCGTAAAACCTCTGTTTCCAACATACGATAACGAGCCCACCGTTTCCGAAAAACCAAAGCTACATTAGACACAAAACCTTCCACCGTATTAAAATTAGAATCAAAAACAGGGGATTTATAATAAATTTCGAAGGGATAAAAGTCAGCTCTTTTTTTACCTAAATAAAATGACTTGCTAAAAATCAATTGGTCTAACCTAAATTTACTCTTACGTAGCGTATCAAAATGGGCAATACTTGACGAATCTAAAGGAGCTGGAAAGAATGCTGTGTTCAGCGCTTGCTTTTGTTGGACGGGTTCAACGATTACTGAATCAATAGTCAAGAGAGCAGATTGAGGCCTCTGTTTCCATTTTCGAATTAAACCTTGATGTAGATTGGCTAATAATTGACTGACATACGTTTCATCAAAAGCACGCTCTGAAATATTGAGAACCTCTTTTATATCCTTGGAGTTTTCGAAATCATGTACACGTGGTTGCCAGAATTGAACCTCTCCCTTGACATTTTCCTGAATTTCGTATTCACCTGTAATTCCTAATACGCCACCTTTGACGTTAAAATGGGCAACTAATGGCAGCCAACTTTCGTATTTGTATTGATTTAGCAAATGAATGCGGTAATCAATCGCATCAGATTCTACCGTTCCATCAAAGCCGACGAACACTCCTTCTTGGCTTAAGGTCAAGATACCCGAGAACAAACGATCAGCTTTCATTTTCGGTGTAATCGTAAATTGATAGACCGCTTGCCCCTGTAGTTGAAATGTCTGTTTAAACGTAAACTGATAATAACTTCTAGCGTGAAAGTTTAGCGGGGATACACATTGAGTTCCAACAAAATCTTGATAAAAATCAGACCAGAAAAATAGGGTAGGACGAGGGAACTTAATTTGATTGCCTTGAACGGACTTAACTTGATGAATCATTTGGTTCATCGCTCCCAAATATACATGCGAATTCGTTTGTTTGCCGTACCATTGGCCGATCTTAATTCCTTCTAATTTTTGAAGACGTTGTTTACCTGGATAAGGAAACCGATCAAAACGCCCCTTTTCAGTAATTTCAACATCAAATTG
Source organism: Bacteroidota bacterium (assembly GCA_039805345.1). Taxonomy (GTDB): domain Bacteria; phylum Bacteroidota; class Bacteroidia; order Cytophagales; family Spirosomataceae; genus Aquirufa. The sequence goes on from JBDLUL010000150.1 coordinate 10,329, forward strand.
CAGGTGTCTTATTTGCGCTGCATGATTGGGAGCTTTTGATATGGCAAGATCAACAACCGCTTGAAAATCATTCATTTGTGCCCACAACATATGCGACGTACACAAGATAGAAATGAAAAACAATTGATGAATAACTTTCAATTTGAATAGGCTTAATCGGCTAACAAAGTAGCCAAAAACATTATTTAATAGGGAAACGATTGCCAAATTTCAATAAAATATAATTGCTTGGAAATCATAGCCTTCAAAATTGGCAATTTTCAAGCGAATCTATTAATTTTGTGAGCAATTTCTTATATAAAAATTATTAACATGGCCTTTGACATTGAAATGATTAAAGTAGTTTACGAAAGAATGCCGGCTCGCATCGCAGCAGCACGTGCATTAACTGGTAAGCCGCTTACGTTAACTGAAAAAATCCTTTACAGCCATTTATGGGAAGGAACACCTTCTGCTGCATATGCACGTGGAAACTCTTATGTAGATTTCGCACCAGACCGTGTTGCGATGCAAGATGCAACTGCACAGATGGCTTTGTTGCAATTTATGCAAGCAGGTCGTCCACAGGTAGCTGTTCCATCAACTGTTCACTGTGATCACTTGATTGAAGCAAAAGTAGCTTCAACAACGGATTTAGCAGTAGCTGTAGATAAAAATAAAGAAGTATACGATTTCTTGTCATCGGTTTCAGATAAATACGGTATTGGTTTTTGGAAACCAGGAGCGGGTATTATTCACCAAGTAGTATTGGAGAATTATGCTTTCCCAGGTGGAATGATGATTGGTACTGATTCTCACACAGTTAATGCAGGTGGTTTAGGTATGATCGCTATTGGCGTTGGTGGTGCAGATGCATGCGACGTAATGGCAGGACTGGCTTGGGAGCTAAAATTCCCTAAGTTAATTGGCGTTAAATTAACAGGAAAACTAAACGGTTGGACTGCTCCTAAAGATGTTATCTTAAAAGTAGCAGGAATCTTAACAGTTAAAGGTGGAACAGGATGTGTGGTTGAATACTTCGGCGAAGGAGCAACTTCGATGTCATGTACAGGTAAAGGAACGATTTGTAACATGGGTGCGGAAATTGGTGCTACGACATCAACATTCGGCTACGATGATTCCATGGCTCGTTATTTACAATCGACAGGACGTGCAGATGTTGCTGCAATGGCTGACCAAGTTCGTGAGCACTTGACAGCTGACCCAGAAGTATATGCAAATCCAGAGAAATATTTTGATCAAGTAATCGAAATCGATTTAGATACATTAGAACCTTATTTGAACGGTCCATTCACACCCGATTTGGCTACGCCTATCTCTAAAATGAAAGAGATGGCTGAGAAAAACGGTTGGCCTACAAAAATCGAAGTAGGTTTGATCGGTTCATGTACAAATTCATCCTATGAAGACATTGCGCGCGCGGCATCTTTAGCGAAGCAAGTAGCAGCTAAAGGATTAAAAACCAAAGCACAATTCACAATCACACCGGGTTCTGAATTAGTTCGTTACACGATTGAGCGTGATGGATTTATTGATACATTTAATACAATCGGTGCGACAGTATTCTCAAATGCATGTGGACCATGTATTGGACAATGGGCACGCCCAGGAGCTGAAAAAGGGGAGAAGAACACCATTGTTCACTCATTCAATAGAAACTTTGCAAAACGTGCGGATGGAAACCCTAACACATTTGCATTTGTAGCGTCACCCGAAATGGTAACTGCATTAGCGATTGCTGGTGATTTAACATTTAATCCTTTAACAGATACCTTGACAAACGAAAAAGGTGAGCAAGTTAAATTGGATGCTCCATCTGGAGATGAATTACCGAAATTAGGCTTTGCAGCTGAGGATGCAGGTTATCAAGCCCCAGCAGCGGATGGTTCAGGTGTACAAGTGAAGGTTTCATTGACTTCAGATCGTCTACAATTATTAGATCCATTTGCGGCTTGGGAAGGTACTGATTTGACTGGCTTGAAATTATTGATCAAAGCAAAAGGCAAATGTACAACTGATCATATTTCCATGGCAGGCCCTTGGTTGAAATACCGTGGTCACCTAGATAACATCTCGAACAACATGTTAATCGGAGCGGTCAATTTCTTTAATGAGAAAACAGACAACGTTAAGAACCAATTGACAGGCGAATATGGCGCAGTACCAGCAACTCAACGTGCCTACAAAGCGGCGGGAATTGGTACAATCGTAGTAGGAGATACTAACTATGGTGAAGGATCATCTCGTGAGCATGCGGCGATGGAGCCTCGACACTTAGGTGTTCGTGCTGTTCTAGTTAAATCATTTGCACGTATTCACGAAACCAACTTGAAGAAACAAGGTATGCTTGCGTTAACGTTCGCTAATGAATCAGACTACGATAAGATTCAAGAGAATGACAGCATTAATATAGTTGGCTTAGGTTCATTTGCACCGGAGAAATCATTAACGATTGAATTGGTACATGCAGATGGTTCTAAAGACAGTTTTGCTGTGAATCACACCTACAATGCACAACAAATTGAATGGTTCAAAGCAGGTGGTGCCTTGAACATTATTCGTGCATCAGTAAAATAGATTTGATTTAAGGCGTAAAATGTCTAATTTTGCGCCTTAATTTTTATAATTAAGCCCTTTAAAAATTTACCATGGCAGCGATTAACGCAGTTAAAATTTTCTCCGGATCTGCATCTAATTACCTAGCAAAGGAAATTGCTAAGTATTATGGCAAGGATTTAGGAGCTGTTACCACTTTACGATTCTCAGATGGTGAAATGTCACCTAGTTTTGATGAGTCAGTTCGCGGCTGTGATGTTTTTATCATTCAATCTACTTTTCCCACAGCGGATAATTTGATGGAATTATTGTTGATGATTGATGCAGCAAGAAGAGCTTCAGCACATTATGTGACTGCCGTTATTCCTTATTTTGGTTACTCTCGTCAAGATCGTAAGGATCGTCCACGGGTAGGAATTGGAGCAAAATTAATTGGCAATTTATTGACAGCTGCAGGTGCAGATCGTTTGATGACGATTGATCTACATGCTGGTCAGATTCAAGGGTTCATGGATTTTCCAGTAGATCACTTGGAAGGAAATGCCATTTTTGTTCCTTATTTGAAATCGTTGAATTTACAAAATATCGTCTTCGCTTCACCCGATGTGGGAGGCGTAGTACGTACACGTAACATGGCCAAATTCTTCAATGCAGAGATGGTCATTTGCGATAAGCACCGGAAACGTGCTAATGAGATTGCTTCGATGCAATTAATTGGTGATGTGAAAGGGGCAGATGTAGTCTTAGTCGATGACTTAATTGATACAGGTGGTACTTTATGCAAAGCCGCTCAATTATTAATGGACAAGGGTGCAAATTCAGTTCGCGCGGTGGTAACTCACCCTGTTTTGTCTGGAAAAGCGTATGAAAACATTTCTAATTCTGTTTTAACAGAATTATTGGTGACTGACACGATTCCACAAAAACAAACATGCGACAAAATTAAGGTACTATCCGTAGCTGAGCTATTTGCAAAAGCAATCGGACGTATCCGTGATCACGAGTCTATCAGTTCATTATTTATTAAATATTAATTTCAACCGTTTTCAGGGGATAGCCCTCGAGCGAAAGACTGGAAACACTAACAAACACAAAATGAAAAAGTTAGAAATCGTAGGGTATAAGCGCGCTACACTAGGTACAAAAGGTTCAAAAGATTTACGTGCAGAAGCACTAGCTCCATGTGTATTATATGGTGGTAAAGAGCAATTGCATTTCGCTGTTCCAATGATCTTGTTCCGCGAATTATTATATTCTGCAGATGTTTACGAAGTTGAATTGAACATTGAAGGTGATATTCACCGTGCAATCTTGCAAGATGCTCAATACCACCCAGTAAATGAAATGATTCTTCACGTTGATTTCTTAGAAATCACTGCTGAAAAACCTATCAAAATTGACGTTCCTGTAAAAATCATTGGTAACTCTCCAGGCGTTATCAAAGGGGGTAAAATGGTACAAAAATTACGTAAAGTATCTTTACGTGGTTTAGTAGCTAACATTCCTGATTTTGTTACTGCTGATATCTCTGGCCTTGATTTAGGTCAAACTGTAAAAGTTAACAAGTTGAAAGTTGAAGGTTGCGAAATCTTGAACCCAGCTTCTAACCCAGTTGCAACAATTGATATCCCAAGAGCATTAAGAGGTAAATTAACTGCTTAATTCTCTTTGAGGAATTTCTGATAGAACTAAAAAAGCCATCCGTCATTTGACGGATGGCTTTTTTTATGGTAAGCGATTCTCAAAAATGAGAATCGCTCGGAATTCAATTAACGCTTTGCAACCATCTTCACGATAGGTGCTGGTGCTTTTACACTTGCGTGTGAAGCTTTAGGTCCCACGTGAATATAAGGAGCAATAACCAAGGAAACGATTGACATCAATTTAATCAAGATGTTCATCGAAGGACCAGAGGTATCTTTGAATGGATCACCTACCGTATCACCAGTAACAGCTGCCTTATGTGGCTCTGAACCTTTCTTGAACGTTTGTCCATCAATTAAAACACCTTTTTCAAATGATTTCTTAGCGTTATCCCAAGCACCACCAGCATTCGATTGGAAAATACCCATCAAAACACCTGATACTGTTACACCAGCTAATAAACCACCCAATACTTCAGGTCCCATGGTGAATCCAACAATTACCGGAACTGACAAAGCAATAGCTCCTGGTAGAATCATTTGACGAATTGAAGCTTCTGTCGAAATAGCCACACATTTTTCATATTCTGGCTTAGCTTTATATTCCATAATACCTGGAATCTCACGGAATTGACGACGAACTTCGTTTACCATTTCCATAGCAGCTTTACCTACAGCAGAAATACACAAAGCAGAGAAAATAAATGGAATCATTCCACCTACAAATAAACCTGCTAATACATCCGCCTTATAAATATCAATCGCATCAATTCCTGCAATACCTACGAATGCAGCAAACAAAGCTAAAGATGTTAATGCTGCAGAAGCAATCGCAAATCCTTTGCCTGTAGCCGCTGTTGTATTACCAACTGCGTCCAAATTATCTGTACGGTCACGAACTTCCGAGGGCAATTGAGCCATTTCAGCAATACCACCTGCATTATCAGCAATAGGACCAAACGCATCAATCGCTAATTGCATGGCTGTTGTTGCCATCATACCTGCTGCGGCAATAGAAACACCATATATACCAGCAAAATGATACGATGCGATAATACCAGCCGCTAAGACCAAAATTGGTAATACAGTTGATTCCATACCTACAGCTAATCCACCAATGATGTTAGTCGCATGTCCAGTACCTGATTTTTGTACAATTGAATCCACGGGACGCTTACCCATCGCTGTGTAGTACTCCGTGATGATTGACATTAAAGTACCAACAACCAAACCTACAATAATCGCATAAAACACATCCATCGCTGAAAATGTAGTTCCACGAAGTGTTAAGCTCTCAGGCAATATATTCGTTACCAAAAAGTAAGAAGTAACAAATGTAATTGCAATTGATGTATAGTTTCCTAAATTCAAAGCGTTCTGAACAGAATCTGTTTCTTTCGAAATACGTACGAAGAAAGTAGATACCAATGATGCAATTAAACCAACTCCTGCAATTAACATCGGTAATAAAACAGGGGAGAATCCACCGTAATTATCAGTAACAGCTATTTCCTGACCTAATACCATCGTTGCAAGAATCGTAGCAACATAAGATCCAAATAAATCGGCACCCATACCTGCCACGTCACCTACGTTGTCACCTACGTTATCCGCGATCGTTGCAGGGTTACGAACATCATCTTCTGGGATACCAGCTTCTACTTTACCAACTAAATCGGCGCCAACGTCAGCGGCTTTCGTATAAATACCTCCACCAACACGTGCGAATAATGCAATTGATTCAGCTCCTAATGAGAACCCAGCCAATACTTCGATCGCTGTTTTCATCTCGACAGATGTCAAGGCTTGTCCTTGTGCAAAAATCTGATAAAAAGCGATGAATAATCCGCCTAGCCCTAAAATTGCTAAACCAGCAACACCCATTCCCATAACAGAACCTCCCGTAAAGGAAACGTTCAAAGCCTTAGCTAAGGATGTCCGAGCAGCTTCAGCAGTTCGTACATTGGCTTTCGTAGCAACAATCATCCCAATGTAACCTGCTGTCGCAGAAAAAATCGCTCCGATTAAAAAAGCTACAGCAATTAATGGTGAAGAATGAATTGGATTTTCTGCTGTTCCTGTTTGAGTACCTAACCAAGCTAATAATATGGCCGTAGGAATAGCAAAATAGGTTAATATTTTCCATTCTGCTTTTAAAAATGCAATCGCACCATCAGCAATATATCCTGATAGTTCTTGCATCTTGTCATTTCCTGCATCTTGTTTCGATACCCAACTAAATTTCCATGCTGTATACAGCAATCCTACTATACCAAAAGCAGGCACTAAGTAAACAATTTGATTCATAAATAAAGATTTAGATTATTTCATAAAAATTTAGCACAATTAAGGGGATTTGAGGCAGAATTCCAACTAAAATGGCATGGTTAACGAAACTTTCCACTTGGAAGGTACCCAATTTCCTACCGGCTTGGCTACTTCTAAGCCAAATGCCTTAAAAATACCCTGTAGACCATAGGCAAATTCGTAATACCCGTTCTGAAAATTCATTTCCCCCTTATTCAATCCACTAAAGCGCAAGTGTTCTCGGATACCATATAAATAGAACCACTGGCTTTGGGTATAAATAAATTTACGAGGGCTCCATTTCGCATGAAAAACCAATGAGCGCTCAGCTGTACTAAATTGATACATAGGCAAGGCACTAAAACCAAAAGGCAAACTCGATATAATCGTAATCTCATTCCCGTTAAAATGAGTAAAGTCCATAAAATACTGAGGCTTAACAAAATAATCTTCATATCGAACTTGATACGCCAAAGTTCCCAAACGATTTAAATTGATTGTCTGGTCGACTTGCAATCCAACTTTCGAAAACCCATTAGATCCCATTACAAATTGAGACTCCAACTGTACCTTTAAAGGATTGATTGGTTGATTTAAACGTCTTACTTGATTAACTAAACGCCATGATGCCCCCGGTTGCCAAACAATTCGCATGCCCAAACTCCATTGATCATGCGGATTAAAACGGGTGTCCGCTAGCTCCGAAGAGATAGGGTAATTAGGACTGAATCGCTTATCTTGTTGATACCAGCCGTGTTCTACCACATTCGCTAAAGCATTTCTTTGTCGATACTCTAACTCCCCTGAAAGTTGCCAAGGAGCCCGGATTTGATATTTATATGTTAATCGAACAAATTGTTTTTCATAAAAACGTAAATAACTGGTAGAATTAAACAGCGCCGTACTTGAATTAAGATTTAATGGCATCGTTTTTGCCGAGCTAAAATTCACCAACTGTGAACCGAGACTAACATTTACTAATTGGCGCCCCCCGCCAGATTTTCGCTCAAAAGATAAATCTCCATTTATCGCATTGCGGATAAACGCATAACGCACATTTCCGGCTATTCGAATGTAATCGGTTTCTGAAACTTGATGATTAAAGCTTAACTCACGATTTAAGTAAAATCCATCGACAGGTGTAAACCCTCCTCCAAACATGTTTAGTGTTAGCGAATTTCCGAGACCATTCTTTTCATAATTATAACGTTTACCGTAAAACAAATGAGCTCCATTGAATTTGGGAAGTGAATTCAATGAATCCTTGGTCATTTTAGCCCTTTCAAAAACATATAAACTATCCGCTTCTTTAAAGCCTTTAATTTCCGCTTCTGTTAAAGGAACTTCTCTAGCTTCGTTCCAAAAGTCATCTGATTTCTTGTCGGCAAGCGAATCAACTTTCATTTCATATACGCTACTGAATCCTTCTTGCCTTAAAGTGTCTACTTTTTTCTCTTCTTTGGCTATTTTGTTTAATGCGCGTTTTAATTTCTTGCGTGTAATTTCTCCTCCTAAAGCTTTCTTAGCGTCTTTTAAGGGTGTTCTGTCTATCTCTTTGGCTAAGGATTTATCCAAGCGCTCTTCAATAATTTGAGGCTTCACCAAAAATGCAGGATTAACTTGAATTTGGTATGACTTTATTTGAGTCACATAATTAACGCTAAACCCTAAACCCAATGCCTGCATATTCGCACGCATTTCATAGCTTACAGGCATCCAAACACCTTGGAATTCAGCATTCTGCTGGCTTAAGGTATAATTCCCATTGCTATTTTTAAAATGAAGTCGTAAGGAATATATACTCCAAGTATCCTCCACGACCAAAATTTCCCCATCAAATAAATCCACAGAAAATGACTTCGGTCGCACTTGTATTTTACTTACGGTTTTACCAGCCTGAGTAAAACTTCCTAAAAAACTAAAGTGATAAAATTGAAATGCCTGCGGTGCAATAGGCGATATCAATGCTCCCCAAACCTTCGATTGATAAAAATTAGTTTGCGTCGCGCGTAAATTAGGTGCATCTGCCGTTTTCATGGCCAATGGCAAATTACTTCGATTGGAAATAACCCGTTCCTTCACTTGATTAGGTCTTTTGTATTCAACTTGGTTTACTCCTTCAAGCACATAAGTTCGCCCAACTTTAATTCCAGCATCTTTTTCCAACTGTTTTCCAAATGCCAAATCCGCCAATTTTGTTATCGAAGTAATCTTACCTCCACCTTTTACATACGCTTTTGCTTGGTAGGCATTGAGCTCTTTTAAATGAAACGGCGCCATCGAAATCATTCGTCGCATAATACCTATGGCTGGATCCTCCTTTAATGCGCGAATATTAACTTCTTCCAAAGATACAGCCTGCTCTTGCATGACAACAATAAAATCTCGCTTCTTCTCATCGATACCTAAATCTAACTCAATGACTTGAGGTGCATAGCCCACATGACGAAAAACCAATTTGTTTTTACCCGACTTTAGCCGAATTTCAAAATTGCCATCTTCATTGGCTAAGGTCCCCTGATTAGAATTTTCGACCCAAATTGAAGTAAATGCCAAAGCATCTTTCCGAGAATCAATCACCGTTCCTTGTAGGGATTGACCAAATAGTGTCACCGGAAGTAAAAATAAAAGTAACAGTAGCTTCATACCGCAAGATTCGAAGATTATAGGAATACACCATGTTAAAAACTGATAATTTAATAAAAGGCTGTAAATTTGAGAGAATATGGGATTTACACACCGACAACTTTTTCAGAAACACATGGCGCCAACGTCCGATGCCCCTTTGGCGTTGGAAATAAAGTCGGCCGAACACATCTATTTAACAGATGTTGATGAGAAAAAATACATTGACCTTATTTCTGGTATTGCCGTTTCGAATGTAGGACATCGTAATCCAGAAGTTGTGCAAGCGATTAAAGATCAATTAGACCAATATATGCATCTCATGGTCTATGGTGAATACATTCAAAGTCCCCAAGTATTATTAGCTGAAGCCTTAGTAAAATCAACGAATACGAGTAGCTTGAATCAAGTATATTTTACGAATTCGGGAACAGAAGCGGTGGAAGGGGCGATGAAATTAGCTAAACGATATACAAAACGTCGGGAAATTATCGCATGTCACAACGCCTATCATGGAGCGACTCAAGGAGCCTTATCGCTTGCTGGAGACGAACAATTCAAAAATAGCTTTCGACCACTTTTACCGGATGTACGCCATATTCAACATGGAAGCCTGTCCGATTTACAATTCATAACAACTAAAACCGCAGCCATTTTTATTGAAATAGTGGGAGGGGAGGCCGGTGTTCGTTCAGCCTCGAAGGCTTATTTTCAAGCGCTAAGGGCGCGTTGTACTGAAGTGGGATGCTTATTAATTCTCGACGAAATCCAAACAGGGTTTGGCAGAACAGGTACTTTTTGGGCATTTCAAGCCATGGATATTATCCCAGATGTTGTCCTTAGTGCCAAAGGAATGGGAGGGGGGATGCCCATTGGAGCCTTCCTAGCGAATGAAGCGTTGATGCAAACGCTTTCGTATGCACCTGTTTTAGGTCACATTACAACGTTTGGAGGACATCCCGTTTCTTGTGCCGCTTCATTAGCAACCATAAACTACATTCAAAATAATCGATTATTAGATCAAATTGAAGAAAAGCACCAACTTTTCAAGGAATTATTGATTCACCCCATCATCAAAGATTTTAGGGGAGTAGGCCTTATGATTGCTGTAGAAATGCAAGATTTCAAAACGGTAAAAGCGGTAATAGATACTTGTATCCTTAATGGCCTAATAACCGATTGGTTTCTTTTTTGCGATAATTCCTTACGCATTGCTCCACCCTTGGTGATCACGTTAGATGAAATAAAAATGGCTTGCAACATCTTGTTACAAGCCATGGATAAAGTCTATAAAAGCTAATTAAGCGTGCTTTAAAAGGGTTTCAGCCAAAACTGATTTTGGAATATTTCCACCTACTAAACGCTCAACCATTTCGCCATTCTTAAATACCATCAACGTAGGAATCGAACGAATTCCCAAAGAAGCTGGCACAGCCGAATTAGCATCTACATTCATTTTCGCAACAACCGCTTGACCTTCTACATCTCCTGCTAATTCCTCTACAATCGGTCCGATCATTTTACAAGGTCCACACCATTCAGCCCAAAAATCGACTAATACGGGTGTTGGTCCACTAATTAATTCTTGAAAGTTGGCATCCGTTGCCTCTACATATTTTCCCATGTGCTAGTTTATTTTAAAATTCAAAATTATAACAATTCAAGTATAAGAATAAGTTCCCGACAAATTATTTATGAAATTAGTCGAAATCCAACTTTTTCTAGGTCAACTAAATCAGAAATTAACCCCTTACCAATTCGTATTTGCATTTTCCGTGATAAAAAATCCATTTGCAATTTCTCTTCCTCGTCAAACACCTCTATAACTAATTTCTTACTCCCTTTGTTTCGATCCAAGACATCGTATAAATTATCCATCAAAGCAGGAGTCAAATGCTTTAAATGAAGCGAAAGCTTCATTTCCTTTGTACGTTCTTCCAATACCTCTGAAAGTAAATCAATCGATTGAATCTTGAAGACCATCTGCTCCATGTAACGGTTCTTTTGTTGGTAAGAACCTTGCAAAAACAACATCCGGTCCTGACCAATAAACCGTTCAAACTCAATGTAATCTTTTCCGAAAAGGGCAAATTCATAATTACCCGAATAATCTTCCAAGGTAAAAATCATGAATTGGTTTCCATTAGCAGATGTCCGAACATTCATTTTCGTAACAATTCCTGCCACCGATTGCACTGCACCAGGCTTAGAATCTAATTGCGATACCGTGGAATTAGTAAAGTTTTGAATCTCAACCTTGTATTCATCCAACGGATGACCCGAAATGTAGACCCCAACTACCTCTTTCTCATTCTTCAATTGCTCCATAACCGACCAAGTCTCTGAAACGGGTAACCGCGGCTTTGCAATATCATTGCCAGTACCAGCGCCTAAATCACCGAATAATGACTGCGTAGCTTCCGCCTTCAATTCCGCCATGCGAGAAGCATATCGAACAATTTTATCAATAAACGTCGTACCATCTTCCATCGCGAAATAATGCGAACGCTGTACCTCCGCGAAACAATCAAATGCTCCAGCCAATGCCAACGACTCCATACTGCGTTTATTCACCTGACGTACATTAACACGCGAAACAAAATCATAAATATCTTTGTATTCACCATTTTTTGTGCGCTCTTCAACAATCGCATCAACGGCAGCTTCACCAACTCCTTTAATGGCTCCTAATCCAAAACGAATGTGCCCTTTTTTATTAACCGCAAAGGAACGAGACGATTCATTCACATCGGGGACCAACAACGGAATTCCCATACGCTTACATTCATCCATGAAGAACGTAATCTTCTCAATATTCCCTAAAGAATTCGAAAGAACCGCCGCCATGAATTCAGAAGGATAATTTGCCTTCAAATAACCCGTTTGATAAGCCACAAGTCCATAACAAGTGGAGTGCGATTTATTAAAGGCGTATTGAGCAAAGGCTTCCCAGTCAGTCCAAATCTTTTCTAATTTAGGCGCAGGGTGATTATTTGCTTGTCCACCTTCCATGAACTTGCCCTTCATCTTATCAATCGTCGCCTTATCTTTCTTACCCATCGCCTTGCGAAGTACATCGGCATCTCCTTTAGAGAAATTCGCCAATTTCTGCGAAAGCAACATCACCTGCTCCTGGTAAACCGTAATCCCATACGTATCATTCAAATACTCCTCCATTTCAGGTAAGTCGTATTCGATAGCTTCCCGACCGTGCTTTCTGGCAATGTAATTCGGGATATAAACCATAGGTCCTGGACGGAACAAGGCATTCATGGCAATTAAATCCGAGAATTGATCGGGCTTTAAATCACGTAAATGTTTTTGCATACCCGGAGATTCAAATTGGAATGTTCCATTCGTCTCGGCTCGTTGGTATAATTCAAAAGTTGCTTTATCATCTAAAGGCAAATCGTCTAATACAATTGTTACACCATGATTTTGCTTGATTAATCGAACCGCTTCCTTTAAAATGGATAGGGTCTTTAAACCCAAAAAGTCCATCTTGATCACACCCGCGTTCTCAATCACAGAACCATCGTATTGCGTGATAAGCAATGCCACATCTTTAGAAGCTGCAACCGGCAAAATATCTGTTAAATCAGAAGGAGCGATGATGATACCTGCGGCGTGAATACCTGTTCCGCGAACAGAACCTTCCAAAACCAAGGCATTTTCAATGACCGTTGCAGGAAGGCCTCCTGATTCTTTAATTTGACGCAACTGCTTAACTTGCTCGATCTCCTCAGGATTTAAACCTTCCTTATCTGCTAAACTTTTATCTCCATTTAACGGCGCATTGAAAATACGCTCTAAGGTAATTTTCGGCTTTTCTGGAACCAGTTTGGCCAAAGCATTGGATTCCGATAGGGGTAAATCCAATACACGCGCCACGTCTTTAATGGACATTTTAGCGGCCATCGTACCATAGGTGGCAATATGCGCAACCTGATTCTTCCCGTATTTGTCTACGACGTAATCAATCACTTTTTGTCGGCCTTCATCATCAAAGTCCGTATCAATATCGGGTAATGACTTCCGATCAGGATTCAAGAAACGCTCAAAAAGGAGATTGTATTTAATGGGATCAATATTGGTAATTCCCAAACAATAAGCAACCACGGAACCCGCGGCAGATCCCCGACCAGGGCCCACATATACTCCCAAATCCCGGCCAGCTTGAATAAAATCAGCCACAATTAGGAAGTAACCCGCAAAACCCATCGTCCGAATCGTATACAATTCAAAGCGAATGCGTTCCTCAACCACTTGATCGATATCCACATAGCGCTTCTTAGCACCCTCCATGGTCAAATGTTCCAAATAATCATCCTGCGATTGAAAATTCGTCGGAATCTGAAAATTGGGTAACATCACATCCTTGGTCAATTTCAAGGTTTCGACTTTACCTACGATCTCATTCGTATTATCAATGGCCTCGGGAATATGAGACCACAATTTGGTCATTTCTTCCGTTGTCTTGAAATAAAATTGATCATTGTAAAAAGCAAAACGCTTGCCTTTCATCTCTGATCCGTCATCAATATCCTTGTAAGTAGGCGTAGCCTGCTTTTCTCCCGTATTGATACACAAAAGAATATCGTGAGCGTTGGCATCCTTCTGATCCAAATAATGGCTATCATTGGAGGCAATCACCTTAACATTATACTTCTTGGCAAACTTTAACAAAACCTCGTTAACTGTCTGTTGTTCAGGAATATGATGGTTCTGTACTTCGATATAATAGTCTTCACCAAATAAATCCAACCACCATTTAAACTCCTTTTCTGCTTCCTCCTCACCAGAACGAAGAATCGCCTGAGGTACCGAAGCACCTAAGCAACAAGTAGTTGCAATAAGACCTTTGTGGTATTTTAAAACGAGTTCTTTATCGATACGCGGGTATTTGGAATACATACCCTCCATAAACCCTAAGGAACAAAGCTTAACTAGATTTTGATAACCTTCTGGATTCTTAGCTAAAAACAATTGATGGTACCGCTTATCCTTAACTTCTTTCGTAAAAACCTGCTTATGCCGGTCGGTAACCAAATAAAACTCACATCCCACAATGGGTTTAACCCCTTGCTTGCCGGCTTCAGCAACAAATTGAAATACTCCAAACATATTACCATGATCGGTAATTGCTACGGCTGGCATGTTGTCGGCCTTCGCCTTTTTAAACATCGATGATATTTTCGACGCTCCATCCAATAATGAAAACTGCGAGTGATTATGTAAATGCGAGAATTGCATATATCAAATGGAATTAAAAAGGTTCTTTATCAAAAAAAGTGGTGTTCAATAAATCTAAAAAGGGCTTCATCACCTTTGAATCATTCATAAGCTGAGAGATGAAACCATCTTGCATTAACTGCTTATCCGTATAATGCTTCCAATAAAACAATTGCTTCCGACGCAAATAAGGCGCATCCTCTGGTGAAGGATCAAAACCTTTAGGAACCTTCTGAAGCATTTCGCCTTCCGCAGTTCCGAATGTGTCAGCAAATTGAGGTGATTCAACAATCTTACGTAAAGCAGCGCCATTGTAATCAACCTCCTGGCGATACTTAGCCATTTGATCGGGTGTAGGATTATACATCCCGCCTCCTAAAAACGATTTACCTCCTGGCTCAATGTGCAAGTAATAATCCATGAAACCGGATCGACGCCCACCTTCTGAAAAACTAGCAGAAAACCAGGTCTTGTAAGGTTCTTTGTTTTTCGAAAAACGCACATCCCGGTAGATGCGATAGGAGCAGTGCTTTCGCTCAACCCCAACCATGTTTTCAAATTCGCTGTAAGAAATTATAAGTTGCTCGATTAATTTGTCAAATTCTCCTTTTTCAAGGTCATAAACACCTTTATTTTCCGCAAACCATTCTCTCGAATTATTCGCTTTCAAATCAGTCAAAAAGGCTAGGAGACCAGGGGAGATGGACATGTAAAATCAATAAATTATAGGTAAACGAAATTAGCGAAAAATTAGCAGAAAGCCCATGTGTTAACCTCACAATTTGATGACAAAAAATATATTGGGAGAATTGAATGAATTTCGTGATTTTTGTAAAATTTTTAATTGATTTATGCGCATTTTAACTGGTATCCAATCTTCGGGAAAACCTCATTTAGGGAACATATTAGGGGCTATTATGCCTGCTATTGAACTTTCAAAAAAGCCCGGAAACGAATCATTCTTATTTATCGCAGATCTACATACGTTGACAAGCCTTCGTGATGGCGAACAGATTCGAGCAAATACATTATCAATTGCTGCAGCTTGGTTGGCCTTCGGGTTTGATACCGAAAAGAATTTTTTCTACCGACAATCAAAATTAGCAAGCTATCATACCGAGATCATGTGGTACCTTAATTGTGTTACTCCATACCCGATGCTCGCGAATGCACATAGCTTTAAAGACAAATCCACGCAGATGGCCAATGTCAATGCAGGATTGTTTACCTATCCCGTATTACAAGCCGCAGATATTGTTTTATATGATGCGGAGTTGATACCTGTTGGAAAAGATCAGCGCCAACACATTGAGATGACCCGTGATATGGCAGGGTCGTTCAATCGGATGGCAGAAAAAGATATTTTTGTTATTCCTGAGGCGTCTATTAACGAATCTGTCATGACAATTCCTGGAATTGACGGCAATAAAATGAGCAAGTCGCTTAATAACTACATTGATATATTCTTGCCAGAAAAAGATTTACTGAAGCAAATCAAAAAAATCGAATCGGATTCTACTCCCTTGGAAGATCCAAAAGATCCAGCTAACGACATCACATTCAAATTATACCAACTCATGGCATCAGCCGAGCAAACGACAGAAATGCGTCAATTGTATCTAGCAGGAGGGTACGGCTATGGGCACGCAAAACAAGCTTTACACACATTAATGCTCGAATATTTTAAAGAAGCGCGCGAGAAATTCGATTACTACATAAATAACCCAAAGCTGATTGAAGAAAAACTTGAAATTGGTGAAAAGAAAGTAGAACCCATTGCCGCAGCAACCTTAGCTCGAGTTAGAGAGGTATTTAAATTTTAAGCTATGTTTCCGAGTTGGGATGAATCCATTTTTAAATTGATCAACGAAGCGCATACTGATACGCTCGATTCGGTGATGATTTTCATGTCCAACAAATATGTATGGATTCCCTTGTACATTTTTTTGATTTGGAAAATATATCAAGCAAATCAAAAAGCAATCAAAGCGGCATTATTATATATTTTACTAGCCATACTTTGGGCAGATCAAATATCATCTAGTTTATTAAAACCATTAGTCAAAAGACTTAGACCTAGTCATGTAGCAGAGTTTCAATCCTGGATTCATACACCTAATGGGGCAGGAGGGCTTTATGGTTTTTGCTCTTCCCATGCCGCAAATTCATTTGCAATCGCACTTTGTTTTTACTTGCTAACCAAAAACAACGCTATCAGCATTCCACTTTTCCTGTGGGCTGCGCTTGTATCCTTTAGCCGAATTTACTTAGGGGTGCACTATCCTTTGGACGTACTAACAGGCGCATTTGTAGGTATCGTTGGCGCACTACTTTTAAAAAATCTACTTTACGATAAATTGACCAAGAATTCATAAGTATTTACTCCATCGGCGAAATCATCTAGTGCAGGGAATTGTGCCTGACCAAAAGGAATAGCTTGCTGACCCACAACACATTGTATTTTTTCTTCATGCCCCTTTAACCAATCATGTAATTCTTCTTCTGAAGAATACCTATGAACATGCAAAACTCCCACAGGGGAGACGAGCGCATCATTTTCAGTGACAATTAAATTACCTAAATCAAAATGTGGCACTTGATTCAAGAGAAACAATGTCTTGTGATATAGATAATTATTGGAATACTTTGTGTGGTTTAAAACCCAATCTACCGAAGTTAATACATCGAACAAAGGGATTAAATCATAATGAGTTGGTACCGCAATCGTGGATACATTCCGGCACCCCAAACCATAGTAAGTAAAAATATCTCCTGCTAGACCTTCAAAATCGGCGGTAGATTCAGTTCCTGCAAGGATTGCCACAGAACTTCTATTCTTACGAATTATGTGAGGGACTTTGGCAAAATAATTGGTAAAATACGCCGACGAAAAATCAGATCCTGTTGTAATCACCGCATCAACCTTGGGTAAGCGTTCTACAATTTCGATAGAAAAGGAGGAATCTATTGATTTGATTGCATCTACATATAAATGCATCATTGCTTTATCCTGAGAACTTAATTTGAGAACAACATGATGACCAGCTGCTAAACACATCAGCAAATCATGCATTCCCACAGCAGGCAAATTCCCTGAAAGAATCAAACCAACCCGTTTAGAACTAGTTGCCTTAGCCGGATATTTTTGAAAAAATAGACCCCAAATAGCAGTATTAAAAAATTGCTGATCAATCGCCTCCATAGCATTCCGAATCAAAACATCGGAAAACCAAGCATTCTCATTTTTGGCCCTTTCTACAAATAATTCAATTTTTTCTTTGTTGGATGAATCCTTAAAATAATTATGCAAATTAGCTATCAAGGGAATAAAACGATCTTTCAACATATAGTAGGGGCTATTAACTTAATACGAATAAGTACAAAGTTCTTAAAATTTTAGAATACTCTGCATAAATTATATACTATTCAAAACTTCTTGTGTAAATTGCACAAAATTTTTAATACTTGTTATGGCAATTATCATTACAGACGAATGTATTAACTGCGGGGCTTGTGAACCAGAATGCCCTAATACAGCAATTTATGAAGGTGGTGTAGAATGGACATGGGCCGGCGGTACCGCTTTAACAGAAGTAGAATTAGAAGATGGTTCTAGCATGGATGCGAAATCACCCGTTGAACCCGTTTCAGAAGAATTCTATTACATCGTTCCAGATAAATGTACAGAATGTACGGGTTTCCATGAGGAACCACAATGCGCTGCCGTTTGTCCAGTAGATTGCTGCGTACCAGATCCGGATCATGTAGAAGACAAAGAAACACTAGAAGCAAAAAAAGCTTGGTTACACGCAGAAGCGTAAACGCAAGTTCAATACTTAAAAGAGCCCATCGAACGATGGGCTCTTTTTTTTGTCCAAAATATTCCAAACAATATTGATTTACAATCATTGTACTTTTCTAATTCGTCGATACGCTAGTTTAAAACCGACACCAAAATGATAATATTTTTGCAAAACCAATAAAAACAGGTTTATTTTTGAACCATATTTTGAATATTTTTTGAAATATTTTAAAAAACAGGTTCAAAAATATACCAAAAAGCTTGCGTAGTATTTATTTTTCCTCAATCTTTGAAATGTAATCAAGCATTTATAACCTTTTAAATAATTCCGCACATGAAGAAATCTATCCTAACAGCGCTTTTTGCAGCAACCGCATTTTGTGGATTTTCCCAAGAAAAAGAAGCCGAGGCTCCAAAATTTTCATTCTCCGGCTACATTGATTCGTACTATATGTTGAACTTCAACAGTCCTTCGAATCGTAGTAACCTTGGAGCATCAGGTTATGAAAGAGCATTTGATCAAAAGTCAAATCAATTCTCTTTAGGACTAGTTCAGACAAAATTTGGTTACGCAACGAAAAACTCAGATGTTGTAGTTGACTTAACTTTTGGGCCCAATGCAGACTTAGGTCAATACGGAAACGTTATTGGACCTTTGGGAGCTGGCAAGGCATCGACAGCACTTGCAATCAAGCAAGCATATTTTAATTGGAAGGCTTCTGATAAATTAACATTAACAGTTGGTCAGTTTGGCACACACATCGGATACGAAGTAATCGACGCACCAATTAATTACAACTACTCACTTTCTAATTTATTCAACAATGGTCCATTCTATCACATCGGAGCTAAAGCGAATTATGCATTTAGCGACAAATTTTCTGCCATGGTTGGATTGGTCAACAATGTGGATAATCTAAATGACAACAACTCATCGAAAGGATTCATCTATCAAGTATTTACATCACCGGCAGCCGGCTGGAATGTTTACGTAAATGGAATCTCTTCAAATGAATCAGCACCATTAGCATCAGGAAAAGATGATTCAGGTAGCTACAACTTATTGGACTTAACAACTTCATTCCAAATCACTCCGAAATATCTATTAGGCTTAAACGCAGCTTACGGGTCGCAAACTGGTGATTTTCAAGGTGGTGGCAATGTAGGTGATAGCAAAACTTGGGGTGGCGTTGCATTATACTCAAACTATGCATTTACAGATAAATTTAGCGTAGGTGGCCGTTATGAGGTATTTGATAATACAGCCGGTGCGCGTGCTCTTCGTGCAGCAGATGGCTCAGGAACTGATGTTAGCTCATTAACACTTACAGCGACGTTCACAGCTGCAGATGGTCATTTATTAATCAAACCAGAATTGCGTTCTGATGCTTATAAAACCGCTCAATTTGTTGACGGTGATGGAAAAGAACAAAAATCTCAAACAACATTAGGACTACACTTCATTTACAAGTTTTAATTTTTCTCAATTATTCACTCTTAAATTAGCATGAACATGACTTCACAAAAACCAACATGGATCCCGCTACTCGTACTAGTAGCCATTGCAGTACTTGCATTATTTACCACTTCTGTACCAGGTGCAATGCCTACGGAAGGATTGGACACAGGTGATACAGCCTGGATGATTGTGGCCTCGGGCCTAGTCTTATTAATGACACCAGGTTTAGCCTATTTCTATGGTGGAATGGTTAATCACAAAAACGTAATCTCAACGATGCTACAATCGTTCATAGCGATGGGTGTTATTTCTGTGATTTGGATTGTATTTGGCTTCTCATTAGCATTCGGCGATTCATTAGGTGGCTGGATTGGTGATCCTCGTACATTTTTCATGTTCAATGGAGTATTTGATCACAAACTTTCATTAGGATCATCTGACCAATTGAAATTCACAATTCCTTTTGCATTGTTTGCATTCTTCCAAATGAAATTTGCGGTAATTACGCCAGCACTTATTTCTGGAGCTTTAGCGGAACGTATTAATTTCCGTG
Organism: Bacteroidota bacterium; assembly: GCA_039805345.1. Lineage (GTDB taxonomy): Bacteria > Bacteroidota > Bacteroidia > Cytophagales > Spirosomataceae > Aquirufa. Next base: position 30,506 of record JBDLUL010000150.1, read on the forward strand.
CATTTGTATTGTTCATGGTATTGTTTTGTGTGGTTGTTTATGCACCATTAGCACACTGGACTTGGCATCCAGACGGATTCCTTTTCAACTTAGGAGTTCTTGATTTTGCAGGCGGTACTGTTGTTCACATGTCGGCTGGTTGGGCTGCTTTAGCAGGAGCTTTATACCTACGTCGTCGTAAGTCTCACATCGAGTCAAACATTTTGCCTCCAGCTAATATTCCATACGTATTACTAGGAACAGGTTTATTGTGGTTCGGATGGTTTGGTTTCAATGCAGGTTCTGCAGTAGGAGCTAATGGATTAGCTGTAACTGCATTCGCTACAACTCACGTTGCAGCAGCTGCAGCAGGTTTATCTTGGATCTTATTTGATGTAACACGCGGCAAAAAAGTATCTGCGCTAGGATTCTGTATCGGTGCTGTTGTGGGCTTAGTGGCCATCACACCAGCATCTGGATTCGTAACAGTTCCTGTCGCTATTTTCATCGGGGTTATTGCTGCAATTGTATCTAACATTGCTGCACACTGGAGAGCAAGCTCGAACTTAGATGATACATTAGATGTATTTCCTTGCCATGGATTAGGTGGTATGGTAGGTATGTTAATGACAGGTATCTTCGCTACGTCGGCTGTTAATGCAGCTGTTGCTGAGCAAGGATTATTCTACGGAGAAACTTCATTATTCTTTAAACACTTATTAGCCTTAGCCATTGTTTCGGCATTTGCTTTCGGCTTATCTTATGTCTTGTTAATCATTACGGATAAAATTATCCCATTACGTGTTAACGAAGAAGAAGAAAGATTAGGATTGGACATTTCGCAACACGACGAATCGCTTGCAGAATAGTTCACACAGCAAAGCCGCAAGTAATGGTTCTTGTGGTTTTGTTTCAATCGGAAAGCCGGCGACTTATAGTTGCTGGCTTTTTTGTTTTGGGACGGTAGACGTTGGACACTAGACGTTAGACGGCAGCCTGTAGACGACAGAATCGCGATACTTCGCGTCTATGGCTAAAGAGTGAAGAACTAAGAGTGAAGAACTAAGAGGTAAGAACTAAGAGTGAAGAGTGAAGAGTGAAGAACTAAGAGGTAAGAACTAAGAGGTAAGAGAACACAAAACCTATGACTCAAAACTAGAAGCTAGCGACTAATGACTAGCGCTAGTGACTAATGACTAGTGACTAGCGACTAATGACTAGTGACTAGCGACTAGCGACTAGTGACTAGCGACTAAAAGAACTTCCCCTTTCACATCACCAGAATCCATAATGGATTTATAACGAACAGGTTGAACTGTATTGATTAATAAGGGATCATAAGGCACGGCTAACCGTACATAATTTTCAGAAAACCCTTCCATTAACCCATTTTCCGTCGACTCTTCAAATAAAACAAAGCCGGTTTTATTCAGCTGACTTTCATAAAAGGACCTACGTTTCTTATCTGAAAGTATATGCAACATTTTTGAACGTTCTGACTTTTGCATCCCGTCAACCTTTGGTAAAATATCAACCGCATACGTATTTGCACGCTCCGAATAAGGAAAGACGTGTAAATATGAAATGTCCAATTCATTTAAAAACTGATATGTTTCAAGAAACAATTCGGGTGTTTCGCCTGGGTGACCAACAATTACATCAACTCCAATACATGCATCGGGCATAACGGAGCGAATTAAACGCACACGATCTTGATAAAGTTCTCGTTGGTACCTTCGCTTCATCAGTCGCAAAACTGAATTTGAACCCGATTGAAGCGGAATGTGAAAATGAGGAACAAAACGCTTTGACTGACCTAAAAATTCAATCAATTCAGGTGTCAATAAATTAGGCTCTATACTCGATATCCTAAAACGTTCAATCGTAGATTTTGCTTCAATTGCTTTTACTAGGTCAAAAAATGTTTCAACCCGTTTACCTTGTTGGATCCCAAAGTCTCCAATATTAACGCCAGTCAAAACAATTTCCTTAACACCATTTGACGAAATTTCTTCGATATGACCCAATACTTTTTCAATCGTATCAGAACGCGATTGACCTCGAGCCAAGGGTATTGTACAATAGGAGCAAGGGTAATCACAACCATCTTGAACCTTTAAAAAAGTCCTTGTACGGTCATTCACACTATAGGAAGCATGATAATCTAAATCATAGCGTATTTCACTTGCAATTAATTTGGGCAAATCTGAAATAGTTCGATCTAAGTAGGGTGGAAGTAATTGGGGTAATTGAAACTTCTCGTTGGCACCTAATACCAAATCTACCCCCGGAATTGCAGCAATTTCTTCAGGCTTAAGTTGTGCATAACAACCTATAATAACAACAGCCGCTGAAGGATTAATTTTCTTAGCCTCCCGAACAACTTTTTTGCATTTTTTGTCTGCCTGTTCCGTAACACTACAGGTATTAATGACAAAAAGATCAGGATTATCTTGAAATTCTGCACGCACAAAACCCATCGGCTCCAATGAACGAGCTATAGAGCTAGATTCCGCAAAATTCAATTTACATCCAAGTGTATAAAAGGCAACCTTCTTCATGTGTCCAATTCAGGATACAAAATAAAACAAAAATGGCGGGAAAACCCGCCATTTTCAATCATAAAAGTATATAAATGCAAGATTAAAATAAATTAAAGTTTCGCAGTTTTTACCGTTTTAATGATACGAGCTGCTACTTTGTAAGGATCTGCTGCAGAATTTGGACGACGATCTTCTAACCAACCTTTCCATCCTTTTTCAACCGCTGCGATTGGAATACGAATAGAAGCTCCACGATCTGAGATACCGTAAGAGAAATCATGAATCGAAGCAGTTTCGTGTTTTCCAGTCAAACGCATGTGGTTATCAGCACCATAAACTTCAATGTGTTCTTTCACAAATGGAGCAAATGATTGACAAATCTTGTCATAAGCTTCTTTATTACCTGCTGTACGTAAAACCGTATTAGAGAAGTTGGCATGCATACCAGAACCATTCCAATCCAATTCACCAAGGGGCTTACAATGCCAGTTAATCGAAACACCGTATTTCTCACCTAGGCGCTCTAAAATATAACGACCTAACCAAATTTCATCACCTGCTTGCTTAGCGCCTTTTGCGAACATTTGGAATTCCCACTGTCCGGCTGCTACCTCAGCATTAATACCTTCAATATTTAAACCTGCGTCAATACACAAGTCCATATGCTCTTCAATAATCTCACGACCGTATGCATTGCTTGCGCCTACTGAACAGTAGTAAGGTCCTTGAGGTGCTGGATACCCATTTGCTGGGAAACCTAAAGGCTTGTTTGTTTCTGGATCCCAAAGGAAATACTCTTGTTCAAAACCAAACCAGAAATCATTATCATCATCATCAATTGTTGCACGTCCGTTAGACTCATGTGGAGTACCATCTGCGTTCAACACTTCACACATCACTAAATAACCGTCACGACGTGCTGGATCTGGGCAAACATAAACTGGCTTCAATAAACAATCAGAAGATCCACCTTCAGCCTGTTGTGTTGATGATCCATCAAATGACCACATATCAAGGTCTTCTAATTTACCACTGAAATTGTTCTCGATCTTCGTTTTAGAACGTAAACTCTGAGTTGGCTTGTAGCCATCCAACCAAATGTACTCTAATTTTGATTTAGCCATGATATTTAAACTTGATTTTGTAACAAAAATACTTTTTTAGGTAATTGTATAGCAAAAATAATCCTCTTTTTGTAAAAAACAATAGTTTCAGCTAAATAATAGTGCAAATACAATCCTGAATTTTGCAATAATTCAAAAAATCCAAATTAAAATCGAAAAATTGAATCGCAAATTTCCTTTTTGTGCATTTTTTATCCCGTCACAATTCGTTACTTTTACTTAAGAAAATAAATCAACAACATCATGGCAATAACACGCTTTAAAGCCCTTGAATTGGCTCAATCTCGGACAGGGACTAACGTTAAATTACCTACAGAGAAAGTATCAGATTATTACGGGAGTATGACTTTTAGTGATGAGGTTATGCGTTCTTTATTATCTCCAGAAGCTTATTTAAAGATAAATACAGCCATCCAAACAGGATCTAAAATCGATCGAGATGCTGCCGACGAAGTAGCTGCAGCCATGAAATCGTGGGCCATTTCGAAAGGAGCGACTCACTATACACACTGGTTTCAACCCTTAACGGGAACTACTGCTGAAAAGCATGATTCATTTTTTGACATTGATTTAAGCAATGGTAAGGCTGTTGAGAAGTTTAAAGGATCCGCTTTAGTCCAACAAGAACCTGATGCATCCTCATTTCCCAATGGTGGAATTCGTTCTACGTTCGAGGCTCGTGGATATACAGGTTGGGATCCATCTTCGCCAGCCTTTATCATGGAAAATGCAGCAGGAACAGCTACTTTATGCATTCCTTCCGTTTTTGTATCATATACGGGCGAAGCATTAGATTATAAAACTCCTTTGTTGAAATCCATTGAATTAGTTGATAAAGCAGCTACAGCTGTCATTAAAGATTTCTTTTCAAGGGATGTAAGCAAAGTAATTCCAACCCTAGGTGCAGAACAGGAATATTTTGTTGTGGACGAAGCTTTATTTAATGCACGTCCCGATTTAGTTATGGCAGGTCGTACGGTTTTTGGGCATGCTCCTGCAAAAGGCCAACAATTAGAAGATCACTATTTTGGGTCAATTCCAAACCGTGTGAATGCATTTATGGTTGACTTTGAAATAGAAGCACTTAAATTAGGTATGCCGGTTAGAACGCGTCATAATGAAGTAGCGCCCGCGCAATTTGAGGTGGCGCCAACCTTTGAAGAGGCCAACTTAGCATGCGATCACAATGCACTATTAATGGACTTGATGTCTAAAGTTGCTTCCAAACACAAATTCAAAGTCCTTTTCCATGAGAAACCCTTCGCAGGAATCAATGGATCTGGAAAGCACAATAACTGGGCATTAGCAACAGATACAGGAATCAACTTATTAGCACCTTCGTCAAAACCCAAAGAAAACTTACGTTTTCTAACGTTTTTTGTCAATACCTTAAAAGCGGTACATGATCGTGCTGATTTACTTCGCGCATCCATCGCTTCGGCTGGTAATGAGCATCGGTTAGGAGCGAATGAGGCACCTCCAGCGATTGTATCTGCATTTTTAGGCAGCACCATGAGCCAAGTACTTGATGACATGGAAAACATGGATGGACTTGATGAAATCCAATTAGAAAAAGGAGATAATGTCTACCTTAAATTAGGTATCAATAAAATTCCTTCATTGATTTTAGATAATACAGACCGCAACA
>JBDLUL010000151.1:0-7630 GCA_039805345.1 Bacteroidota bacterium
CGATAGAATTAAAGGCACGTGATTTGGATGGCGATGGCCAAGAAGAATTGATCAGTAGTGAATTTGGATTCATGCAAGGAGGGATGTCGGTGTGGCAGAAAAAAGGAACCAACTGGACAAAGAAAATCTTAAATCCCCAGACGGGTGCGACGCATGTGGATGTCCGCGATTTCAATGGCGATGGACGTTTGGATATCGTGGCATTATTTGCCCAAGGCGATGAACGCATCATGCTTTACATCAATAAGGGTGGATTGAATTTTGAAGAAAGTCGTTTATTACGATTCCCGTCGATTTATGGAACGAGTTCCTTTGATATGGGCGATTTGGATGGCGATGGGGATTTGGATATTGTCTGTACGGCGGGTGATAATGCCGATTTCTCTACGATTTTAAAGCCTTATCACGGGGTGTATGTCTACACGAATCAAGGAAATATGACCATCAAGCAACAAGCATTTTATCCGCAAAATGGAGCGACGAAGGTGATGTTAGCTGATTTAGATTCGGATGGGGATCAAGATATGATATCCATTGCTTTATTTCCAGATGTAGCAAATCGTCCTACGGAAGGTTTGATTTATTTTAAAAATACGGGTAAAACATTCAATCAATTCACGATTCCCGTGAATCATTTAGGACGCTGGTCGGTGATGGACATCGCCGACATCGAAGGGGATGGGGATTTGGATGTGGTTTTAGGCAGTCATGCTGTGGCGAAATTCCCTGCAGGTGGATTTGATCCTGCCTGGAAGACCGCTAAAGGAATTTTAATTTTACGAAACAAAAAACGATGAGGCAGGTATTGCTCGTGTGTTGCTTGCTCTTGTCCTTTGCATCGCTAGGTCAAAAAAGAGGCTATTTTATTTTTTCAGGAACCATTCAAGATGTTGAAACCAAAGCTCCACTGGAGGGAGCATCTGTCTTGTTTTCAGGTTTGTCAATCGGTGCGCGCACGGATTCTACCGGTCATTTTTCGGTGACTTTGCCTTCACGTTCTTATCAAATGGTTTTTCGCAGCTTGGGTTATAAATTCAAAACGGGGCGCATTGATTTGAAAGCGAATGCGAATATGACTGTTCAGTTAGAGAAATCGGAACAGATTCTAGATGAGGTCGTTATTTCAGCAGAGAAGTCGGATGCCAATGTCAATCGGACCATCATGGGCGTGGAAAAGATGTCCAGCAAGACCTTGAAAAAACTTCCTAATCTGATGGGGGAGGCCGATGTAATACGAAGCATCATGTTGTTACCAGGCGTTTCCACGGTGGGGGAAGGCGCTTCAGGATTTAATGTACGCGGGGGTAATGTAGATCAAAACCTCGTATTATTGGATGGGGTTCCTTTGTTCAATACGTCCCATTTATTTGGGTTTTTCACGGGCTTTAATGCCGACATGGTGCAGGATTTGAGTCTTTACAAAGGCGGTATCCCAAGTATGTATGGCGGTCGAGCATCTTCTGTGTTAGATGTTCGCGTTAAGGAAGGAAATTTTGAAAAATGGGGAATCCAAGGTGGGGTAGGACCCATCTCCAGCCGCTTGTTGGTGGATGGTCCCTTGGTCAAAGGGAAAACGTCATTGATTTTGGGTGCACGAGGTTCTATGTCGGATTTTTACCTGGGTTATTTCCCAAACCCAGCACTACAGAAAAGCAAAGCTGATTTCTACGATGTCAATTTTAAGTTGACGCATAAATTAAGTGAAAACCAGCGCATCTCTTTGTCTGGGTATATCAGTCATGATGGTTTCAAATTTGCTTCGGATACCTTGTATTCTTGGGAGACGAAGACTTTGAGTTTTCAACACCACGCCCTTTGGAAGAATTGGTCACATCATTTCACCGCATTTGCAAGTGATTATGCCTATGGAATTGATGGATTAAAATCGGGCTATGAATTCGCCTGGAAGCCATCGATTGCACAAAAGACGCTACGAGAAGATTTAAGTCTTGATTTAAAGCAATTGGGTCGTGTCGATTTAGGTGCAGAATTCAATGCTTATCGAAATGATGCGGGGACATTTAAACCTAGCTCGGAAAAATCCGTCGTGAATACTTTTCCCATGCAGGCTGAAAATTCCCGGGAAATGTCGATCTATGTGGGACATAGTCTGCCATTGGGGAAGCGTGTTAGTTTGGATTATGGACTTCGCTATGCCTATTATCAATTATTGGGCGCTCAAACATTTTATCAATACAAATCGGGGATGCCTCGTGCCTTAAATACCCTTGTTGATACGGTACAATATCAACGGGGCGATGTCATTCAGTCTTATGGAGGTTTCGAACCTCGTTTGTCCTTGGCGGTGAAATTGGATACGAACACATCCGTTAAATTAGGCTTTAACCGCATGCAGCAATTCATGCATTTGTTGTCAAATACCATGGCCGTTTCCCCGGTAGATATTTGGAAAAATTCGAATCCTTATTTACCACAACAGGTGGCGGATCAATATTCGATTGGTTTGTTCAGGAATTTTACCAATGACCAAAATGCTGTATTTGAGGCATCTGCCGAGTTTTATTACAAGCGCTTATCGAATGTGATTGATTACATCGATGGGGCCGCCTTGTATTTGAACCCGACGGTTGAAACGCAATTGTTGGTCGGTAAAGGACGCGCCTATGGAGCGGAATTTTTCTTGAAAAAGGCGCGAGGAACACGTTTGACGGGGTGGGTGTCTTATACCTATGCACGTTCTTTTCGTTTGATAGAAGCCAATGAAAACCAAATGGCGGCAAATTTTGGGAAGGAATTTCCGGCCAATTTTGATATGCCGCATAATTTCAAATTTGTCTTGAATAATCGCTTGACAAAACGGATTTCATTTAATGCGAATTTCACCTACACATCTGGTCGCCCGATTACCTATCCGAACGCGCGTTACAAGATTTATGCCTTTAATGAATTATATGATTACGGGTATGCAAATGGCATTTTTCCACGGTCAGGTTTGACTCCTACGACCTATACCTATGGAGGATCGAATAATACTTATTTGACTAATACCACGATTCAGCCCTTGTTGGACGGCTATTCGAGCCCAAGTTTCACGTTGCGTAACCAGGAGCGAATTCCATTTTACATGCGTATGGATATCGGATTTACCATTGAGCCGAAGGAAGGAAAACGCTGGCAAGGAAGTTGGAATTTCTCCGTGTACAATATCTTGTCGAGGCAGAATGCTTATTCGATCTTTTTTAGATCATCTACGGGCTTGATTAATCAAGCGAGGACGTATCAATTATCAGTTTTGGGAGCTGCAATTCCATCTGTAACCTATAATTTTAAATTTTAATGAGGAGGATATTGGCATTTGTTGGCTTGTTGGGTTTGTTCTCCTGTGAGACAGAAATTACAGATTTCAAAACGGAGAACTTGAGTGATGCCGTTGTGGTCTATGGGGAGATGTCAAATTTGGCAGGACCTTATACCGTTCGGATTAATTATACATCGGGGTATTCGCCCTTTGACCCGACTCAATTTCAGGGACAACCGATTCCAAAAGCTGATGTTCGTATTGTGGATGAGTCAGGTGCTGCGATCAGCTTGAAGGAAATTCAAAAGGGTATGTATCAAACACCTGCTTCATTTAAAGGGCAAGTGGGCAAAAAATACCAATTAAAAATTATGACGACCGATGGTTTAGCCATCGCATCAACGTGGCAAGAGTTAACGAAGCCCATGGATTTAAATCGTTTTGAATCTACCTATTCGAATGCTGAAAAAGTGGAGGAGATGCATTTTAATGTGCGGGCAAGTTTACAAGATTCGCGAGGACAGAATGATTATTATTTAGTCAAACGACAAGATTTCATTCAATTTTTGACTACTTGTCCGACGCCCCCTGCGCCGCCCGCTCCGGTGCCAATTTGTTATAATAAATGTTGGCAAGCTGTTCAAAACACCCAGCCGATTTTAGCTGATGATGCCTTTTTGGATGGCCGGGATATTGCATTGCCTTTATCTTCTGTTCCATATGATGACTTTACGGAATGGTTTGTGCAATTGGAAGTATATCATGTCGACCAATTAACCCATCAGTTTTGGAAGCGTCAAGAAGATCAGCGAACATTGGGAGGGGGTATTTTTGATAAAGTTCCTGCGCAGATTATTGGTAATTTGACTTGCTTGAATAAGCCAGATCGCCAAGTGCTAGGTTACTTTATGGTGGCTGGTAAAACGAAACAGCGTTTATTTATTGATCGCTACAATGGCATTCCCGCCGCATCTTATCAAAAGCTTGTTAATTACGTCGACTTTAAAAAAATGCGCTACGCGGAATCTCCTTTATGGGATTGTAGGAAGGCTGCATGGGTGCCCTATAATGTAGGGTTGAATTTACCTGTTTACTGATTAAAAATTTCACTTCCATCACTTACCTTTGGCAATCCTCCCAGGTTTGCCAAAGGTAGCTGAACAAACCCCAAACTAGTATGCTTGCATAATAGTTTTTTTCTCTGCAAATTTGCTTTCATCTAAACTGAAAAATTATGCCGAGAGAATATGACCGTCGCAACCTCGACTTCATTCTGAAAGAGGTTTTCAATTATGGTGCGTTGTGCCAATATCCCCGTTATGCTGATTATGCTCCAGACATGTTTGACATGGTCTTGGATTCTGCTGAGCAAATTGCTGAGCGCCATTTGCGTCCGCATTTTGTGGATGCCGATCGTAAGCAAGCAGAATTAGTTGACGGTACTGTACAAGTCCATCATTCCGTGGAGGCTTATGTGAAGGAAATGGGTGAATCAGGGATGATTGGAGCCACGTTTTCTTATGAAAAAGGAGGCCAGCAATTGCCTTCGATCGTGGGTGGTGCGCATGAATTTATTCGTGGAGCGGCCAATAATTCCATCGTAATGTTTACGGGATTGAGCAACGGAGCTGCGCATTTGATCGCTAGTTTTGGTTCAGAGAAATTGAAAGAAATGTTTGTTCCCAATATGCTTTCTGGAAAGTGGACGGGGACCATGTGTTTAACCGAACCACAAGCTGGTAGCTCTTTGAATGATGTAAGTACGACTGCAAAGGATTTAGGGAATGGGACCTATTCGATTAAAGGTCAAAAAGTATTCATCTCCGGTGGAGATAATCACTTTTCTGAAAATATCATCCACTTGGTTTTAGCACGCTTGGAAGGCGCTCCAAAAGGGACGAAGGGAATTTCACTTTTTGTGGTTCCGAAGCGCCGACAAGAAAATGGACAATGGGTTTCGAACGAAGTAACTTCGATGGGACTTTACCATAAAATGGGCCAAAAAGCGACTCCGGCATTACACCTTTCTTTTGGAGATAAAGGGGATTCCATTGGCCACTTGGTAGGAGAGCCCAACAAAGGCTTAATGTACATGTTTCAAATGATGAATGAAGCTCGCCTAGGTGTGGGCATGGGTGGCGCATACATCGCTTCGGCTGCCTATCATTTCTCAAAACAATATGCCTCTGAGCGTAGTCAAGGTCGTAAATTGACCAACAAAGATCCAGAGACACCACCTACACTCATTCAAAATCACCCGGATGTACAACGCATGTTGTATTACCAAAAGTCGATAATGGAAGGTGCCATGGGCTTATTATTTCAGTGTTTTCTTTGGGAAGATTTATCCAAATGCTTAACAGGGGATGAACAAAAAGAAGCACAGATGCTCTTGGATTTAATGACACCGGTCGCGAAAACCTATCCGGCAGAACAAGGAACTTTAGCCGTAAATCAGGGACTTCAGGTACTGGGGGGATATGGATATACCGAAGATTTTCCTTTGGAACAAATGGCGCGCGATGTTCGGATTATGTCCATCTATGAGGGCACAACAGGTATTCACGGATTAACGTTATTGGGTCGTGGAATTCCGAGTGAACAAGGCAAAGCGGTTCAGGCTTTGGTAAAATTGATTCAAGCAGATATTGCGCAAGGGTTGACGCATGAGACAACGAAACCTTATGCGGAAATGTTGGCCAACGAATTAGTTAGCCTGAATAAGGTAACGATGCATAAATTGAGTAAGGCAGGCCAGCCGGATGTTTTCTTGGCTGATTCGACACTTTACATGGAATTATTTGGCTTGGTTGTGGTAGCATGGCAATGGTTGAAGCAAGGGAATGTTGCTGCTACCAAACTAGATTCTTCTGAAAAGGCATTTTATCAAGATAAGCTACATACCATGAAGTTTTTCTATCATTATGAGGTGCCAAAAGCCTTAGGATTGACAAAACGTTTGCTTGATGACGAGATTTTGACCATTTTTGAATAATGTATTACCTATAACTTCATCCTGATGATTAAAAAACTAATTACCTTAAGTCTTCTGCTATGTTCTGGGCAAATCTTTGCGCAGTACAATGCCTACGAATTATTTCACCCTTTGTGGAATTATGGTCCTGTTTCTTCGGCGCGTTCAGCGGCAGGTATACCCGGCCCAAACTATTGGCAAAATGTAGCTGATTATAAAATTTCTGCTTCTTTGGACGATACCAATCGTAAGATTTCAGGGGACGTGGAGATTACTTACAAGAATTATTCGCCTGATAAATTACCTTTTCTTTGGTTGCAATTAGACCAAAACTCATTCAACACACAATCCCGTGGGGGTAAAACAACACCTGTTTTGGGTGGACGTTTTGGAAACGTAGCCTTTGAGGGTGGATATAAAATTGAAAGTGTTTCGGTAGACGGTAAACCGGCAAATTTCATTGTTGAAGATACCCGGATGCAGATTCGTTTAGCATCACCGTTAGCGGAGAAAGCAGGTATCGCGAAAATCAAAATCGTTTACTCGTTTACTTCGCCTAAAAACGGTTCCGATCGCATGGGTATCCAAGAAACGAAGAACGGCGACATATATACAGTGGCGCAATGGTTTCCGCGTATGTGTGTGTATGATGATATCGAAGGATGGAATGTCTTGCCGTATTTAGGTGCGGGTGAGTTCTACTTAGAATATGGCAATTTCGAATACTCAATCAATGTTCCTGCATCGCATATCGTTGTGGGCTCAGGTGAATTGTTGAATCCATCAGACGTCTATACAGCTGAGCAAATGAAACGCTGGGCTGCAGCTAAAACATCTGAAAAAACGGTGATGATCCGTTCAGCAGCAGAAGTGAACGAAGCATCTTCTCGTCCAGCTAAGGATCGCTTGACTTGGAAATTTGCATGTAAAAATGCACGTGACGTTGCCTTTGCTACATCAAAAGCTTTCATTCAAGATGCAGCGATGATCAATTTGCCAAGTGGCAAAAAAGCAACTGCCGTTTCTGTTTATCCGATTGAATCTGATGGAGAGAAGGCTTGGGCGCGTTCCACAGAATACGTAAAAGCTTCGATTGAGCATTATTCAAATTGGTTATACGAGTACACTTATCCCGTTGCTACCAATGTGGCGGGAATTGTTTCAGGTATGGAATATCCTGGAATTATTTTCTGTGGCTATCGCGATCAAACCGCATCTTTGTGGGGTGTTACCGATCACGAATTTGGTCATAACTGGTTCCCAATGATTATCGGAAACAACGAACGTAAATTTGCTTGGATGGATGAGGGCTTCAATACCTTCATTAATTTTTATTCGACCGATGCGTTCAATAAAGGAGAATACAAGAATCAAAAATTTGATATGCATCAAATCGC
>JBDLUL010000152.1:0-11814 GCA_039805345.1 Bacteroidota bacterium
GGGACACGCAATAGTAAAATCACTGCTTTTGCCACCGCGGCTAGTCAAAAGTCGAATTGGGTACCCTTTGTTCAAGAAGTGTCGAATTTGGGTTGGTTGTTTACCTTGGCAAATCAAAATGAAGAAGCCTTGCGCGCTTTTGTTCGGATCAATGGCAAGGCATTTGCGAATGTAGACCAACAAGTCTTGCGTTACCGCAATGCATTGGATTTGACACAAAATCTCGATACGCGGGAGCAGATTTATAAGGGCTTAACCAAATGTAATTCATTGTCGGCCATGCGCACGCTTTACTTAGGACTTAAAGAACCTAATAGCAAGCAAATTGCCGTAGATGGATTAGCCGCTTTGTATGTTGCTAATACCGATTTTCAAGGTCAAATGACGAAAGAGTGGGTTTTGGAAAATCAGTGGCAAATCACGGATGCCGCGATTCGGGATCAGGTGATGAAAAGCAATCCAGGTCGAGGTTTTTACAACATGTACAATGGAATTGATTTACGCGGTTGGAAAGGTTTAGTCGACAATCCTGTCAAAAGACGGAAGACTTCTTCCGATACCTTGGCCATGAAGCAACTCAAAGCCGATTCGATCATGCGCAAAGGGTGGTTGGCCCAAGGAGAGGAACTCCACTTTACGGGACATGGAGATAATTTGTGCTCGGTTAAAGATTACCAAGATTTTGATTTGTACATCGATTGGAAAATCGAAAAAGATGGGGATGCTGGCCTATATTTACGCGGTTCTCCACAAGTGCAAATTTGGGATATTGCGCGTACGAATGTAGGCGCGCAAGTGGGATCTGGAGGTTTGTACAATAACCAAATTAACCCCAAAAATCCTTCTAAATTGGCCGATAATCCAGTAGGAACCTGGAATACATTTCGCATCATTATGCGTGGGGAACGCGTTACGGTGTATTTGAATGGGGAATTGGTCGTAGATCATGTGATTTTAGAGAACTATTGGGATCGTAAAATTCCGATTTTCATCAAGGATGCGATTGAATTACAGGCGCACGGAAACCACATCGTTTATCGCAATATTTATGTGAAAGAATTGACACCTCAGCCAGCCTATAACCCAGCGGAACTGGGTTTTGAGGCGATGTTCGACGGATCTTCTTTGTTTCAGTGGACGGGAAATACAACAGATTATGTGCCGGTGAATGGCGAATTAGTTGTGGATCCGAAACGTGGAGGGAAAGGTAATTTATATACCAAAAAGGAATACAGTGATTTTCATATGAAATTTGAATTTCAGTTGACTCCTGGTGCTAATAATGGCCTCGGCATTCGTACGCCGCTTGAAGGTGATGCTGCGTATGTGGGCATGGAATTACAGATATTGGACAATACATCACCCATGTATGCCAAATTACAACCGTATCAATACCACGGGTCTGTTTATGGCATCATTCCAGCGAAGCAGGGTTTCTTGAAGCCTGTGGGCGAGTGGAATGAGGAAGAGGTTATCGCGGAAGGGAATCACATCAAAGTTATATTGAATGGCGAAGTGATTACTGATGGCGATATTGTTCAGGCGACCAAAGGCGGAACGCCCGACCATAAAGAACATCCAGGTTTGTTAAACAAAACGGGCCATATTGGGTTTTTAGGACATGGATCCACGTTGAAATTTAGAAATTTACGCATTAAAGAAATCATCAAAAAGAAAAAATAAGTCATGGCAATCACATTGACGATTAATCGAAAAAAGGTCAGTTTGGATATTGATTCCAACACGCCACTTTTGTGGGCACTACGTGATCAGGTAGGCCTATTAGGAACAAAATTTGGTTGCGGCATCGCGCAATGTGGTGCTTGTACTGTTTGGGTGAATGGGGAAGCAACTCGATCGTGCGTTTTACCTATTTCTGCTGTTGCGAATGCACAGATTACCACCATTGAAGGCCTAGATTCCGCTGGAAAACATCCGATTCAAGAAGCTTGGGATGAATTAGACGTAGCTCAATGTGGCTATTGCCAAGCCGGTCAAATCATGACCGCAGCGGCTTTATTAAAGAAAAATCTCCATCCTTCGAAACAAGAAATTGTCGACGGTATGGCCGGAAATATTTGTCGGTGTGGTACCTATCACCGCATTCAAGAAGCCGTAGCATTAGCCTCTAAAAAAGTCAAAAAATGAAAACGACACGTAGAAATTTTATCCAACAAACGGCGCTTTTTACGAGCGTGTTTACCTTGGGATTTGATTGGTTTGAATCCAAAGGTGCAGCGATGGCGATTGCAAACGAACCCGGTCGATTCAATGCCTTTTTGAGTATTGATGCCTTGGGAAAAATTCGATTATATTCTCCGAATCCAGAGATTGGACAAGGGATTAAAACGGCTTTTCCTGTGGTAGTGGCGGAGGAATTGGATGTGGATTGGAAGCAAGTAGAGGTTTTGCAGGCCAATTTAGATACGCAAAATTTTGAACGCCAATTAACGGGTGGTTCGGGTGCGTTGAAACACTCTTGGGAGCGTTTACGTAAAGCAGGTGCTAGCGTGCGTCAGATGATGGTGCAAGCAGCCGCGAATCAATGGAAAGTTGATGCCAATGTTTGTAAAACGTCCAAAGGATTTGTGTTGGGTCCTTCGGGTCAAAAGGCCTCCTACGGTTCATTGGCAGCTGAGGCTGCTAAGTTGCCCGTGCCTGCAACGGTGACGTTTAAGGATCGCAAGGATTATAAAATTATCGGAACACGTGTACGTGGTGTCGACAATAAATCGATTGTAACGGGGAAACCTGTTTTTGGGATTGATGTTCGTAAGCCAGGGATGGTGTTTGCTCAAATTGTCCGACCGCCATTTGGGGCGACCTTGAAGTCTTTTTCTGCGGAGGATGTGAAGAAAATGCCTGGTATCATTGATGTCGTTTCTTTCAAAAATAAGGTTGCTATTGTAGGGTCAAGTACCTATGAAATCATGCAAGCGCGTCAGAATTTGACTTGTTCATATGGATCTGACGCACCTTTGGAGGGCAATGATACCCATCAGGCTTGGTTTGATGCGGGCATGAAGTCGGATAAGGCGACGGTCCAACGGAAAGATGGAGATTTTGCCAAAGCGATTGCCGAATCAGCAAAGGTCATTGAGGCAACGTATGAATGTCCCTTCATTTCGCATAGCCCAATGGAACCGATGAACTTTTTTGCGGATGTAAAACCGGGAGCTGTTTTATTGGCCGGTCCAACCCAAGTACCTCAACCAGCACAAAAAGCGGTTGCGACTTTATTGGGTGTTCCAGAAAATACGATACAGGTCGAGTTAACTAAAATGGGTGGAGGCTTTGGTCGGCGCTTAAGCAATGACTTTGCCTTAGAAGCTGCGGAATTATCAAGTATAATCAAGAAACCGGTGTTGGTGATGTGGACGCGTGAAGATGATATGGGAGGGGGAACCTACCGACCAGCCGTGCGTTACCATTTCAAGGCGGGTATTGATGCCAAAGGAAATTTGACAGCCTTCTACCTTCGCGGTGTTGGGCTGAATGCGGGTAATTCCACCCGACAAGACAACTTCCCTGTAGGGGCGATTGATAACGTGTTGATTGAATCAGTCGACCAAAAGTCGGCCGTTACGACAGGACCTTGGCGTGCGCCGATTACCAATTTCTTGGGATTTGCGGAGCAAGCGTTCTTGGATGAGGTTGCAGAAGCAGCGGGAAAAGATCCGATTCAGATGCGATTGGATTTATTGGCACGTGTGAAAACAAATCCTGTGGGAAAGATTACCTATGAACCGGATCGTTTTGCGGAGGTAATCAAACAAGTTGCTGAAAAATCTCAGTGGAAAAAGAAACCAGGGGTTCATCAAGGATTCAGTGTGTATTACTCGCATTTCTCCTATGTGGCTCAGGTAGCTGAAGTTCAGTTGAAAAACGGTAAAGCAGAAGTGACTCACGTGACGGCGGTAACGGATTGTGGCGAAGTTATCAACTTGAGTGGAGCTGAAAACCAAGTTAAGGGAGCGATTATAGATGGTATGGGACATGCCATGTTTGCCAAATTGAATTTTCAGGCAGGTGTGACGAGTCCAACGAATTTTAATGCTTATCGGATGATCCGAGGCAATGAAGTTCCGAAAATAGATGCGTACTTTGTAGACAATGGCATTAGTCCAACGGGACTTGGGGAGCCGGCATTGCCACCTACGGGAGGCTCGATTGCGAATGCGATCTATGCGGCGACCAAAAAACGATTCTACAAACAACCCTTTTATTGATGGCAACTCCCAAAGTTCAATATTTAGATAATCTACGTGTTACAGCAACATTGGCTGTATTGCTGATACATTCGGCAGCAAATGTATTATTGAGCTTTGGGAAAACGCCTGATTCAGCCTGGTGGTTTGCGAATCTTTACAATGGGGGATTTCGCTATGCCGTGCCTATTTTCGTGATGTTATCGGGTGCTTTATTGTTGCCCCGCGAAGAAGAAATGGGTTCTTTTTTTAAGAAGAGTTTTCAACGAATCATCGTTCCATTTCTTTTTTATAATTCAGTATTCGCTATTTTTAATTGGCAGGTACGATACGGTGGCCGTTCGATGGGCTTTGATTGGGTATTTAAACAATATTTTGAAGGAGCCTCCTATCATTTTTGGTACATCTACATGATCGTCGGGGTCTATTTGTTTATTCCCATCATAGGCGCTTGGGTCCGACAAGCAAAAGAAAGTCACATTCAATTCTTTTTAGGTATGTGGTTGGTCACCATTTTGTTTGACAATCCCCATTTTCCAGGCTTATCACTACCGATCAAATTGCCCTATTTTACGGGTTATTTGGGCTATTTGGTATTAGGTTATTATGTTGCTCGGCGTGATTTTTCGCGTGTATTTGCCTGGATGTTATTTCTTGTGGGGACGCTTTGGACGATGGAGGGAACCTACTTGCAATCGCTTGAGGATGGGAAGTTTTATGGTTTGCTTTATGCGAACTTCTCGCCGAGTGTGGTGATGTCAACAGCAGGATTATTTATGTTGTTTAAAGCCTACGAAGGAACATTACCCGGCACAATTGCTTTGCGGGATTGGATTAGTTCCCATAGTTATGGGGTTTATTTGGTGCACATCATCGTGTTGTTTTATTTGGTGAAGATTAAAATATATGGTGGAATGTGGCATCCGAGTATTGGAATTCCTTTGACAGCATTTACCTGTTTATTGATCTCGAGTGCCATTGTGTGGCTATTGCGAAGAATACCGTTTGGGAAATACATCGCGGGTTAGAATTAATTCGTAACTTTAAGTCAAACTAGTTCGATGATATGAAAATTTACACACTCATGCTTGTCTTTTGTGCATCACTTTCGAGTGTTTTTGCGCAGTCTATTAGTTCATCTACAATCGCTGCGGGTGGTGGTACACAGCAGATTAATGGTAAATATTATTCCCATGTCATTGGGCAAGCAAGTGTCGTAACGGGTACGAGTGTACAGTCGGGATTAACCATGCGCCAGGGTTTTAAACAGCCAAATTTATTAGCAAAAAGTATTCAAAACTCAGGTTTAAAGATTCAAGTTTCGATTGAAAATCCCATTTCATTTACTGTATTTCCAAATCCTTTCAAGGATAAATTACGGATTGAATTTTCTACTGAAAGCACAATGCCTACCTATGTTGCGATTTATGATATCGTAGGAAGTACAATGTGGCAGGCTACCTATCCTGAGAAAATTTCTGAAATTAATTTAACGGAGTTTCAAAATTTCCGTCAAGGCAAATACATTCTACATGTATTGCAGAAAGGAAAACCTTTCGTGACAGCGATCGTCAAAGAATAAGTTAATTGATAATTTTGCCATCTTGCATCTCGATGATTCTTGATGTTTTGTTGGCAAATTCATTGTCATGGGTAACAATTAGAAGTGTTTGTTGAAATTCTTCTGCGAGTTGCTGAAATGTATGAAAAACGATATCGCTATTTTTCTTGTCTAAATTCCCTGTAGGTTCATCGCCCATAATCAATAATGGGTCATTAATTAATGCCCTAGCGATTGCGACGCGTTGTTTTTGTCCTCCAGATAATTGATTCGGCATTTTGAGTGCTTCATGTTCGATTCCGAGTACTTTTAATTTCTCGTAGGCCCGGTGCTCCACTTCTTTTTCACTGTATTTTCCAAGCTTTAGGCCGGGTAACATAACGTTTTTTAAGACGTTGAATTCATTCAAAAGGTAGTGGAATTGAAATACGAAACCAATTTTCTCATTTCGGACTCGCGCGAGTTCTTTTTCATTTTTATCGCCCATCAAGACAGAATCAATGTATAATTCGCCTTCATAGTCGGTGTCCATGGTAGACAATATATACAAGAGTGTTGACTTACCGCATCCTGATTTACCAATCACCGAGACAAATTCGCTTTGATTTAGGCTAAAATTGATATCGTCCAATACTTTGATCGTCATCGGATCATGGAAGTATTTGCTGATGTTGCTGGCCCGTAAAACTTCTTTGTGCGAATGTGTCATGTTTATTTGCCTCGAATGATGATTACAGGGTCAATTTTGCTGGCCTTTCTAGCAGGAAAATATCCGGCAAAATAGGTGGTGACGATTGAGAATGCAGCCCCTATGATATAAAACATGGGATTGTAGTTGATTGGATACGTTTTAATCGTAGGTAAAGATTCGGTATTGAATGGGATGTTATCAATGATGTTCGATAAACCCAAACCCGCCAACAAACCCATAGCTCCTCCAAATATTCCAATGCTCAACGCGATAAAAATGAATACCAAATTGACGTCTTTGCCTGAAAAACCGATGGCCTTCATGATGGCAATGGAATCCATTTTCTCGTATATCATCATGTTCAAGATGTTGTAAATACCAAAACCTGCCACGACCAATAAGGTCACTCCAACCGCATAAGAAATAATGCTTCTCACTGAACTTCCCGTTTCAAACTGGGAATTTGCTTGTTGGATATCGATTGCATCCGTTTCATAATAGCGCTGGTATTCGATGGCCATAGATGGAGCCTGAAGGATATTTTTTAGTTTGACCTGAATGTCAGTAATGTAATTATTGGAAACGCCCAGGAGTTTTTGTGTAGTATTGATTGAACAATAGCTTTGTACGCGGTCTAAATCCTGAAGACCAGATTGGAAAAAGCCAACAACCTTTAATTGTAATCGTTCTCCTTTACTCGTGGTGACTTGTACCACATCACCGATGTTGGCGGCCATTTTATCGGCTACCCCTTTTCCTAAAATGATGCTATTGGGAATGTTTTTTAAATCAAGGTAATTGCCCGTTGTGACATAGTCGGAAAACATAAATAAACGGTTTTCCTCATCCGGGTCAATACCATTTATTACACCCGTAAGATCAACACTACCCACATTGTAAAAAATTTGCGCGTTAATTTTGGGTGCAACACCGAGAACACGTTCGTCCTGTTTAATGGCTTGCATAATTTGTGCACTGTTGTAAATTTCGAGCCGTTGGTTTTTGGGTTTCACGGATCGGACAAAATTTTTCGTTTGAGGAGAAAGCAAATCGATGGGTTGTACTTTCGACACATTGATGTCATGGTACAGGCGAATGTGTGCCGTGCGATTCATGATTAGGCCATCGAGTAAATCATTGAGTCCATTCATGAAACCGAGTAGCGTTACAAACATGGCAATACTAAACGTAACACCTACGGCCGCGACCAAGGTTTGTTTCCATCTGGCTAAAAGTAGTGAAATGGATACCTGAATGATTAGTTTGATATTCATTATTCGGGTTTAATCACTTGGTCTTTTGCTGTCAATCCGCTAATGATTTCCGCTTTTTGAAAGTCAGTCAATCCCAATTTTACGACACGCTTACTTCCATCTACTAAGGTAATGATCGAATCATTTTTGATGTAATTTCTCGGTAAGATGAGTACATTTTGCTTGGACTGCAGAATGATGTTTGCTTCGAATGTGACGTTGGGGAACAGTTTTTCTGGAGCTTTTGTAAATTCAGCTTCAATCAAGAATGTTTTATTACGCTCATTCATTATGGAAGCAATTTTACTTACCTGCGCCTCAAAATACTCGTTTTTGTAAGCATCAAAAGTTATGGCAACTTTTTGGCCTAATTTTACTTTGAAGATATCATGTTCATCCACCTGCATTTCCAATTTGTAATTTTGCATATTGCCTAGTGTGGCAATGGGCGTTTGTGGACTTACCAGTTCTCCTTTTTCTTTTAGCAGGCTAAAGATGGTGCCTTTGACTTTGCTTTTTAAGATGAAATCATCACTTTGTCTTGCTGAAATTTGTACATTTTTCTTGGTCTGCGCGGAACTAAAGTTGATTTGTCGCTTCAGGTCTTTGTAGCGTTGATTGGCGGAAAGGTAGTTGGCTTTTGAACTTTGGTAATTGAGTTCTTTTTGTTCGAATTCAACACGTGTTCCCACTTGCTGGCCCCATAAGGCTTTTTGGCGCACAAATAGGCTAGAGTCTAGCTTCAACTTGGCTTTTGCGGTTTGTGCGAGTGCTTCTGCTTCAATTATTTTACCTTGATTATTTGCCGCATCATTGAAATTGGCTGCCAATTGGGCATTCTCTAAATTGAATTTTTGAGTTTCATTGGACACGCGAAGTAGGGGAGTGCCTACCTCTACGTTTTGACCTTCAGTAACATATATTTCTTCAATAATTCCACTGACGGAGACGAAAGCTTGGTATTGATCTGTTGATTTTACCGTGCCTGAGGCATAAATCGATTCGGTGATGTTACCCGTTGTAGGACTTATGCTTTCTTTCTTTTTTGAACAAGCGAAAAGACTTATTCCAGCCAAAATGAGTAATGCGTTTGCTTTCATTTTGCTAAATTAAGCTTTTCACTCCATAGAAAAAATGATATTAGTCGCGAATGCAACGAACGCTAAATCCGGCATCTTTGTCGTTTGTGGAGGTAGTTGACCTTCCGCTCAAGGTAGGGATTACATACGCACGTGCATGGGTTGTAGAATAGGAGGTATTCGACCAATAATGGACCGTGCTCCCTCTTTCTCCTAGTATTCCGGTAAGGCCTAGTAATCCCGCAGCATGCATTTTTAACTCCGAATTAAATAGACTTGATAAATTTGTGGCAGCTAATTCTACTGATTGCCATTCTGCATAGGTAGGTAATCGCCATCCGCTGCCTAATTCAATGGTACATGGATCATTTCCTGTCGCCCAATCGGTATTCACTTGCGCTTGAGCAGGCCAAGCAGATGAAGGCGTTCGAGAAGATGTATATTGGTAACCTTTTTTAGCCCCAAATTGCCAATACCAGCCTGCAGCTGCTTCAGTATTATCTGTAGAACTTGCCGGTGCACTAGCTGATCCTAAGTTTTGTAAAAGCCAACATTTATTTTCTCCCGTGATGGTCGAATAGGCCAAGTTATAAATGACCGTTTTCGCCACCGGTGCTACCCCTCTGCTTGTGATGTGATTAACCAATAAATTCGTACAAGGAGGTAATAGGTTGATTTTCCCGGTACGCTCTACGCCATCCAGCGTTTCTTTCTTACCTGCCTTATTAATAAATTCTGCCCGAGTTGTTGTTAATCGCCCGGAGGGAGTAATGGATTGACCATAACTAGCCAAACAATGCAAGAGTAAGAGCCCTAAAATTATTCTAGTATTCATAGTCAAATTGGATTCGATCGCCAGCGATTAAGGTAAATCCACTATTGTTCGCAGGAATGTAGGTGATTGTTCTTGTACTTACCGTGTATGCTGTTTTATCAGTGCGTACCCCATTGATAAACATTTGTACCTTACTATTTGCCACAGGCGTTTGGGTTAACGTAAAGCTCGTCTGTCCCACTGTTGCGAAAAATTGGTCGCTTTCATCCGTATCGGGTGCTGAGACGGTCCAGGTAGAACCAACAACCTTGAGTACATAGCCAGCTGTACTTGGAGCTAAACTTGTCACTGCGCCTGTTCCGTTACCAACCAAAAGTGCTCCTGTTGTAAAGGTTGTGGCTCCCGTACCTCCCTGATCAACCCCAACAGTACCTGAAGAACTTAGGATTTTTGTGGCATCAGAGAATACGACTTTTGATGCTGTTAATGCAGAATTTGTCAAATTACCCGTAACAATTAATGTACCTCCAACACTGCTGTTTCCCGTGCTTGTCACACTTGCAAAGGTTTTGGCCCCTGCGAATGTCTGTGCTCCTGAAGTCACAATTCCTGGATTTGTAGCATCTGCAGGGCTGAGACTTAAGACATTGTTGCTAATTGTCATACCATTGCTTGTACTTGTACCCACGCTACCCACTGTAATGGCTGTCGGCACGGTCGCCGTCCAGGATGTACCATTCCAAGTTAATACTTGTCCACTCGTATTGGGAACAATTGTTGAAATTGAACTTGCGCCATTTCCTATGACAACACCATTAGCTGGAATACTTGCTAGACCTGTTCCTCCTTGGTCAACCCCAACCGTCCCTGTAGAGCTTAAATTTTTTGAAGCGTCTGAGAAAACAACTTTAGATGCAGTAAGACTAGTATTTGATAAATTTCCATTAACACTTAAATTTCCTAAGCTTGCAATACTCGCAAAGGTTTTGGCACCCGCAAAAGTTTGTGCTCCTGTAGTGACGATGCCGGGATTTGTAGCATCCGCTGGACTTAGACTTACGACATTGTTACTTACCGTTAATCCATTGGCCGTACTACTTCCGATAGATCCTGCTGTGATGGCGGTAGGTACCGCAGCTACCCAAGCTGTCCCATTGTACGTCAGTACTTGTCCGTTTGTATTCGGTACAATCGTCGTAATATTTCCGGTGCCATTTCCAATCATGACACCATTGGAAGGGATGGTTGCTATACCTGTACCTCCTTGACTAACGCTCACTGTACCCGTTGAGCTCAGGTTTTTGGAGGCGTCCGAAAAAACAACCTTAGAAGCTGTTAATACCGTGTTGCTCAAGTTTCCAGTCACGCTCAAGTTTCCACCTATGCTACCATCTCCGGTACTGATAATACTTGAAAACGATTTAGTGCCAGCAAAACTTTGTGCTCCTGTTGTGATAATACCTGGATTTGTTGCATCCGCCGGACTTAAGCTAATTTCCCCACCGGCGGTAATTGTTAACCCTTTGGCTGTTGAACTTGCATTTACCGTGCCGAGTGTAACCGTCGGGGATGCGTTTTCCACACTCCAAGCACCCAAACGTGAAACCAATATTTGTCCATTTGTACCTGGATTGATGGTTGAAAGGGCGGATGTTCCATTACCTACGATAATTCCCCCGCTCGTGAATGTGCTAACACCCGTACCTCCTTGATCCACTCCAACAGTCCCCGAAGAACTTAGAATTTTCGAAGCATCCGTGAAAACTACTTTAGATGCAGTAAGGTTTGTATTGGATAAATTTCCAGTTACACTCAAGGTTCCTGAGCTGGCAATACTTGCAAAGGTTTTGGCACCAGCAAATGTCTGGGAGCTTGTCGATATAATACCTGGATTCGTAGCATCCGCAGGACTTAAACTTAACACATTGTTGGTAATTGTCAAGCCATTCGCTGAACTACTTCCTACACTTCCAACCGTGATAGCTGCGGGTATCGTCGCAGTCCATGCGGTACCATTCCAAGTCAATACCTGTCCACTTGCATTGGGTACAATGGCATTAATGGCCCCTGTGCCGTTTCCAATCATTACGCCATTGGAGCTAATCGTAGATACTCCTGTTCCGCCCAAATTGACTGGTAAGCTTGCTGCTGAGACCAATAAATTATTCGCATCTGTCACCACGACCTGACTCATCGTTGTTCCCGTCGTTTTCAATCCTGTAAATGTACCAATCGATGGGGTGGTCG
>JBDLUL010000153.1:0-5719 GCA_039805345.1 Bacteroidota bacterium
GTCCCAGGCACTCTGCAGGGATCATTCCAAGAACCAATCGTCACATAGATGTTCTTGCGATCTTGATCAAACGTAAATGACTTCGCATTATCCCGACCATGATCCGGCAAACCATCCACAATCGTCTCGAATTTATTCCAATCAGCCACCTCACCACTTGCACTCAATGCATAGCGAAATACCCCCTTATTCGATGAAGCATATAAATAATCATCGTGAATCGCGATACCCGTACCAGTATAGTTACCATACAATGTCTGCTCTTCATAAACACCATCTTTATCCTTATCCTTCAATAAAACGATGCCTTTCCCATCCTTGAATTTGGACAATTTCGCATAGACATCGCCCTGCTTCGAAACGGCTAAATGACGTGTAGAGCCAAGATTTTCACCAATTTCACTAACTTGAAAGCCGACTGGCACTTTTATTTCTTGGGCAAAAATGAGAGAGGGTGCTAATAAGCACAGAGTAAGGATTTTCTTCATGGTTTTAAATAGGTCATTTAAAGATAGAAGAAAAAACAAAAAAGACCTGCACTTTCGTACAGGTCTTTTCGTTTCAGTGGTCGCGTAGGGATTCGAACCCCAAACCTTCTCATCCGTAGTGAGATGCTCTATCCAGTTGAGCTACGCAACCATTGCCCTTTCGGGACTGCAAAGGTAGAAATAGTTTTTAAAATTCGAAACATTCATTCGAAAAAAAATATCGACGCAGAACCTTCAAAAAAGCTAAGTGCATCGTTCACAAGCACTTGCTTCTATTTTTTAAATTGAATCCGGTAAATACTACCTCCCAAATCATCGCTTACATACAGAGAACCATCCGGTCCTTCCGCCAATCCACAAGGGCGATGCTGAATAGGCCCAGTGGGTTTTGCCAAATCCGTCCCCGAAAAGTTATCCGCAAATATCTCCCACTTTCCAGCTGGCTTACCATTTTTAAAGGGCACAAAAGCAACGAAATACCCTTTCTTCAATTCCGAAGATTGGCCATGAAAAGCAATAAATGCTCCATGCTTGTACCGTGCAGGGAATTGACTTCCTTGGTAAAACAAGATATCATTGGGGCCCATGTGTGCCGGAAAAGCCACAACGGGATTCAAGGCTTTTTCTCCTCCGGTTTTCTTACCATCGCCTCCATATTCTGGGGCAACTATTTTCTTATTTTGCTTTTGGTCGTAATAGATGTAGGGCCAACCGGCATCATCACCCGCTTTTTTGAATTCATACATCGCCTCAGCTGGCAATTCCTGCGACTGCTGTGGCGTGTAGTATTGTGGATAAAAATCGTGGAATTGTCCCCGACCGTGCGCCATAGCAAACAAAGACTGTGTTTGTGGATTCCAGGTAATCCCGACCGCATTTTTCAAGCCTGTAGCATAACGAACGCCATCTTGAAAACCTTGATTTAATTTATTTGCATCAAATTGCCATACCCCACCCGCCGAATCTAAAACCGCACATGGATTCATGCCTTGGCCTGTGCCAGGGACCCGACAAGGATCATTCCAGGATCCGATTGTCACATAGATATGTTTTTTGCCTTGATCGAAAACGAAGGGTTTGGCATTATCCCGACCATGATCAGGTAAACCATCCACAATAGTTTCATATTTATTCAAGTCGGCAATTTCTCCTTTTGCATTTAAGGCATAGCGAAAAACACCCTTATTTGATGATGCATAAAAATATTCGCCATCAATCAGGATTCCCGTTCCTGGATATTTTCCGAATAGCGTTTCTTCCTCAAAAACTCCGTCTTGATTCGTGTCTTTGAGTTGAATAATCCCATTCCCATCCTTTAATTTGGATAATTTGGCATACACATGGCCTTGTTTAGAAACCGCAATGTGGCGCACAGAGCCTTGATTTTTGGCAATTTCCGCAACAGAAAAACCCGTAGGGACTTTAATTTCTTGGGCAAAAAGCAAGCTAGGTAAGAGAAGACTAAGGGTAAGCAATTGTTTCATAGGTCTATATTAAATTTCAAACAAGGTAATAAATTTTAAAAAAAGACCTACCCGGAATGACATGAGAATTACCAAAACCTATTCCATCAAAATAGAAACACAAAAATTAGGATATAGTAGATGCTAATCGAATAAAAATAGCTCCTAAATGTGTTCATTTTATAGGCCCCGGGCCTCATTTAATGAATAAACGCAAAGTAAAATATCGAATTATAAGTTTATTGAAATTAATTATCCCTTTTTGTTGATACATTAAATCACGATCACCTAACCCAAACAAATATGAAAAACTACCGACCGAACTTTGTAAACATTATTTTTTCTTCAATCATCATCTCAAGTCTCCTTTTGTCTTGCTCAAAGGAAAAAGCCTTGGTAACCAAAACGACTTACCTTGAAAACTCAGCGATGTATAAATCCGTCACCAAAGCGGAATACCTGAAAGCAAGTGCCCTAGAAAAGCGATTTATTGATCAAATTGATGGAGCCGTAAACGCGTTGGATATCCTAAAAAAAAATAACCCCCAACAAGATTATGTAGCTATTTTAACCATCGATAAAGACCCCAATAATAAATTTCATAATACTATTCTGATCGGAATCGCGGAAAGTAAAAACACGGATATTAAAACAGATGCTGATGCTGAACCAACACCCGATGGCAAATGTCACATTTGTGGATTAATGTCGGCCTACAGCTGCATCAACGAGGTAGAAAAATACATGGACTCAAAAAATCAAGATTCCATTTCTGCCACCATAACAAGAACGGCAGATAATTGCGTTGATATCAAATACCATTAATCAAGCCGTTTAATTAAATGTTAGGGGTCAAGCGTCACAATACGATGCTTTACCCCTAATTATCCTAGAGCAAATAGATCAATGATGCCTGACTTATAATTCCTTACGCAAACGAGCAACAGGAATTCCCAACTGCTCCCGGTATTTGGCTACGGTCCTGCGTTTAACGACAAATCCTCGTTCGGCCAAAAGGCCTTCCAGGTCCTCATCCGAATAAGGGGCATCATGGGGTTCGCTTAAAATAACTTCTCTCAAGATATTCTTCACCTCACGCGTTGAAAAATCCTCTCCAGACTCATGGGTAATTCCCTCCGAAAAGAAATACTTCAAGGGATACATCCCAAAATCCGTTTGAACCGATTTAGCCGAAACTACCCGAGAAACCGTCGAAATATCCATTTCGATAACCTCGGCAATCTCCTTCATGCGCATGGGCTTCAACTTGGACTCATCGCCCGACAAGAAAAACTCGTATTGCTGACCTACAATACTTTCCATTGTCTTCAGCAAAGTTCCCTGCCGTTGTTGGATTGCTTGAATAAACCACGATGCGGAATCCAATTTATGTTTGATAAAAGTAACCGCTTCCTTCACATCCTTTTGCTGCTTATCTCCTTTGGAATACGTTTGTAGCATTTCCTGAAAAGACTTACTTACGCGCAATTCAGGTGCATTCTTGCCATTTAATTTGATCTCCAATTTCCCATCCGACTGCGTCACAATAAAATCAGGTTGTAAAAATGGCGCCACCTCCCCTGCTTCACTTCCACCGGGTTTAGGATTCAAATGGGTAATGATGTTAACGGCTTGCTTGAGTAAAGCTTCATCTACACCCAATTTCTGTTGCAATTGACTGTAATGTTTTTTCGAAAACTCATCAAAATACTGATCGATCAATCGAATGGCTACTTGCAATGCCTGCTCATCGGCAAAATGCTTCCGGTGTAATTGGATCGACAAACACTCCTGCAAATCCCGTGCGCCGATTCCCGCGGGGTCCAACTGCTGTACCTTGAAAAGTACACGTTCCACCTCTTGATAATCAGTCTCAAATCCGACCGTAAACGCCAAATCATTGACAATACTCTCAATATTCCGACGTAAATAGCCGTCGTCTTCCAAGGAACCGATCAATTGTTCGGCAATGACGCGTTCGCGATCGTTTGTGATAACAAAACCAATTTGCATCAATAAGAACTCCTCGGCACTGGGAACCGTGGGCATCGGACGCTCCCGCATCTCCTCGTTGGGATCATACGAATCCCCCGCCATTTTATAGCCCGCATAATCATCTTGTAGATAATCATCGATGGCCAACTCTTCATTCGCTAAATCCTCAACCGTTTCTTGGTCCCCCATTTCCTCCAATCGCTCCTCCGAAATCCCTTCTTCCAAAGCTGGATTCTCCTCTAATTCTGCCTCAATCCGCGCAGCCAGTTCGGCCGTGGGAATTTGCAACAACTTAATCAGCTGAATTTGCTGCGGCGAAAGTCGTTGCTGTTGCGACAAATTAATGGATAAACCTTGCATAAGGACGTAAATTTAAATACAAAAATAATTGAAAAAAATCGATTTTTTTGTGGTATTTTTGAGGCTTATTGCGCCCATTACAGGGCTACTGAGAATCATTTATGCAAATTAAAGAAATCCTTTCCTTATCCCCATCTAACCAAAACCTTGTCATCAAAGGTTGGGTTCGTACCAAACGCGTTTCAGCCAATGTAGCTTTCATTGCCTTAAACGATGGATCTACGATTCACAACATTCAAGGTGTCGTTTCCGATGGAGCCGTTTCAGAAGAAACATTGAAATTAGTAACGACTGGGGCATGTATTGCCATGACAGGTACTTTGATTCCTTCACAGGGCCAAGGACAATCCGTCGAGTTACAAGTAAATTCCATTGAAGTTTACGGGATTGCAGATCCTGAAAAATACCCTTTACAACCGAAAAAACACTCCTTGGAGTTCTTACGCGAAATCGCGCATTTACGCCCACGGACAAATACGTTTTCAGCGATTTTACGTGTACGCCATGCGTTAGCGTATGCGGTTCACACGTATTTCAACCAAAACCAATTCTTCTATTTGCATACGCCTATCATTACCGGTTCGGATGCGGAAGGCGCTGGGGAAATGTTCCGTGTGACAACCTTACCTGCAACGAATCCTCCTTTGACAGAAGACGGAAAGGTGGATTTCAAAGAAGACTTCTTTGGTAAAGAGACGAATTTAACGGTTTCTGGCCAACTCGAAGGTGAATTAGGCGCGATGGCCTTATCAAAGGTGTATACCTTTGGACCTACATTCCGTGCGGAAAATTCAAATACGACGCGCCACTTGGCTGAGTTCTGGATGATCGAACCGGAAGTTGCCTTTAATGAATTAGAAGACAACATGAATTTGGCAGAGGATTTCACCAAATTCTGTATCAAATATGCCTTAGAACATTGTGCGGACGATATCGCGTTCTTAGAGAAACGATTATTGGACGAAGAAAAAACAAAGAAAAAAGAAGAGCAATCGGAATTAAGCTTGACTGAAAAGTTGCGTTTTGTGACGGAGAATGATTTCGAACGGATTACTTATACGGAAGCCATCAACATCTTATTGCAGTCGAAAACACACAAGCAAGGTAAATTCCAATACCCGGTTGAATGGGGCATCGATTTACAATCAGAACACGAACGCTGGTTGGTGGAAAAACACTTCAAAAAACCCGTTATTCTTACCAATTACCCGAAAGACATCAAAGCCTTTTACATGAAGTTGGACGAAGACGGCAAAACCGTTCGTGCGATGGACGTATTATTTCCAGGCATTGGTGAAATCATTGGAGGTTCACAGCGGGAAGATGATTATGAAAAATTATTGCAACGCACGAAGGAAGTAGGCATCGAAGAAGAATCCATCTGGTGGTACTTAGAGACGCGTAAATTCGGTT
>JBDLUL010000154.1:0-6604 GCA_039805345.1 Bacteroidota bacterium
ACCTCCAAAATTTTTGCCGCCGCATAAGGATCTGATGCTAAAATTAAACGTTCAAAATCAAGTGTTTCACCACTTCTTAGATGTACTTCTTTGGCATTAATTTTAACGACTTCACATCCCAAACGAACAGATTCACTGGGTAAACCTGCCAGCATCTGATTGGAAATAGCGCCCATTCCAAGGGCAGGCAAGGCAGCTTGTCCCTCCAAAAACTGCCGCATATAAAAGAAAAACAAGGACGCTGGCTGTTGAAGATGTTGGTCTAAAAATATACCACGAAAAAAAGGACGAATAAACTTGGATTGAAATGTATCTGAAAAGCCCCATCTGCCCAACATAGCTGTTGTACTTTCTCCCGACTGAATGAGTTCATCGCTTGACCATTGTAATTTGACCCACAAGCGAGCCAACAAAAACAAATCCTTGAATGAAATCACTTGGGGAACTAATTTCAACATGCTTAAGCCCGCCCGAAGCGGATTTAAAAAGGAAGTCCATTGACCTCCTAACCACAATTTCGAACCTGAATCGAACGCATGTAGATGCAGTGCCGACAAATCAATTGAGCGTTGTACACTTGAATAATTGGTTTGCAGTACTTGAAAACCATGATCCAATATAAAACCATCAACGGAATCAGATTGAACACGGCCTCCCACATGCTCAGCACGCTCCAATAATAGAAAAGGCAACTTTTTCTGGTGTAAATGGGTAGCGGCCTGCAATCCTGCGATGCCAGCTCCGATAATAACAATTGGCTTCATATTGAGTTTAATATCTAACAAACTCAAAAAAGGCTGAAAAGTTTGAATGCTTTTTCATTACTTTGCAAATTAAATAGTCCCCACGGAATGAATTATACGATTAAGGAGGAGAACAATTACCAGTACATCGATGAAGGTCAAGGAGAAATCCTACTTCTCTTGCATGGTTTGTTTGGTGCGTTGAGCAATTGGCAGGGGGTTATCAATCACTTTTCGAAAAAATACCGCGTCATTATTCCGCTGATGCCTATTCACGATATGCCGATCAAAGAGGCGGGTTGTGAAGGATTAACAACCTTTATTGAAGGTTTTGTAGACTACATAAAAATTGAAAAATTCAGCGTAATCGGTAACTCATTGGGCGGCCATGTTGCGTTAATTTATACCTTGAAACACCCTGAGAAAATCCAACGATTAATTTTAACAGGCTCATCAGGTTTATTCGAAAATTCCATGGGGGGATCGTATCCCAAACGGGGTAATTACGAGTATATCAAAGAACGTGTGGAATATACGTTTTATGACCCCAAAACAGCGAGCAAAGAATTAGTCGACGAGGTCTTTGAAATCACCAATAGCATTCCGAAAGTGATGCGGATTATTGCCATCGCAAAATCTGCTCAACGGAACAATATGGCAAAAGATATCGTTCGTATTAATAAGCCCACCTTGTTAATTTGGGGCTTAAATGACACCATAACGCCGCCACATGTAGGCCATGAATTTAATGCACTGATCTCTGGCTCAGAACTACAATTCATCGACCGTTGTTGCCATGCACCCATGATGGAAAGACCGGAAGAATTCAACTTGATTTTGCAAAATTGGCTCGATAAAAACCCCTTATAGGATGTTGGCCCTCACCTACCTTTCCTACGATTTCCCAACCCTCTCCTTACAGGATTCCATCCAGAAAGGATTGAAAATCTTACACCAGTCCAAGCAAACGAATTTGGCGGTTTTAGACGGAAAACAATTCATGGGAAATATCACCGAGCGACTTCTCATGCAATGTCCTCATCCCGATGGAAAAATCAGCCAATCAGTAACAGATTTAGCACATTATAGCTTGGAGTCTGAAGAAGACGTTCTTGCTAGTTTACCTTGGTTTGAGGCGAGTGGATTTTCGCTGTTGCCTGTCACAGACGAAGACGGGAAATACCTAGGCTATCTAGCATCAACTGAGGTAGCTAAACTCTTGATTAACAATGGATTTAACTCTGCTCAAGGCGGAATTATGTACATACCGTTTCATAGTCAGCGAGATTCATTCAGTCTAATCGCTCGACTGATTGAGGAGAATAATGGACTGATCACGCGCTCATTCTTGATTCAAAACCCAAAGGATGCCATGGGTCTACCAGAACTGGTGATTCAAGTCCAAACAGATCAATTTGCGGCAATCATTCAAAGTTTGGAACGCCATAGCATACATATCGAAAAAGCATTTCATTTTGGCAAAAACGAAACCGTTGACACGGCTCGTTTTGACCTACTATTAAAATATTTAAACCCTTAGTTCGTGTCTTTACGCATTGCCATTCATGGAAAATCCTTTACGACCGAAAATCGGCCGTTGATGGAGAAACTATGGGATATCTTGTGTGAAAAGCCTTGCGAAATCGTACTTTCGGCCTACTTCAAGAATCACCTGAAAGAACATGGCTTTGCGGTTGAAAATATCGAATCCTACCAAGAAAATACAGGTACCCCTGACCACGTTCAAATGGCATGGAGTATCGGCGGCGATGGGACTTTATTGGAAACATTAACCCACATCGGCGATAAAGAATTGCCCATTTTAGGGATTAATACAGGCCGACTAGGCTTTTTAGCTACTTTATCTCCACAAGATGTAAGTGCAGCAATCGATCAATTAATCGCAGGCAATTACCGGATTGAGGATCGTACACTTGTTGCAGTTCATTCGGAAATCGACTTGTTCGATGGGAAGCAATTTGGTCTCAATGAGGTGGGGATTATGAAGACGGATACATCTTCGATGATTGTCATCAAGGCCTATGTGGACGGGAATTACCTGAATACCTATTGGGCGGATGGATTAATCGTGTCAACAGCCACAGGATCAACGGGTTATTCGCTTTCGGTGGGAGGACCTTTGGTTATGCCAAGTTCTGACATTCTCATCATTGCCCCCATGAGTCCACATAACTTGAATGTACGACCTTTGGTGGTTTCCAGTGATGCCAAATTGAAATTTGAAGTAACAAGTCGGAGCCAAAATTTCCTAATTTCCATCGACTCACGTTCCCGTGTGATCGACTCAAAATTCACCATTGAAGTTCAGAAAGCGCCTTTTAATGCTAAAATCGTTAAAATTCCAGGAGATGATTTCTTACAGACCTTGCGGAATAAATTGAATTGGGGGTTGGATGTGCGCAATTAGAGATAAGAGTTAAGAGTTGAGAGTTAAGAGTTGATTTCAAAAATCATAGTTCTTACCTATTAGCTTTTAGTCCAAAATTCTTAACTCTTAGTTCTTAGCTCTCAACTCAAAGAAGCCTTTTCAGTTCATTCAACTTCAACAGCGCCTCAATCGGCGAGAGCGTATTCACATCCAGTGAACCCAATTGCTCCTCGATTTTCTTCAATCCTTCCGGAATTTCAGCGCCGAATAGATTCAATTGGTAATTATTCTTCGGCATTTCTTTAAGCTTCTCCACATTGTCTTCGAGCACATGGTCTTTCTCAAGATTCTGTAGAATCTCATGTGCACGCAACACCAGGGAAGTTGGCATTCCGGCCATTTGAGCCACGTGAATACCAAAACTGTGGGCCGATCCGCCTGGAACCAATTTCCGCAAAAAGATGATTTTATTCCCCACTTCCTTCACGGATACGTGGAAATTCTTAATGCGCGGAAAGTCTTCCGTCAATTCATTCAACTCATGGTAGTGGGTGGCGAACAGTGTTTTTGCCCGACTCTTCGGATGATTATGCAAATGCTCTGCAATCGCCCAGGCCATGGAAACCCCATCGTAAGTCGACGTTCCCCGACCAATTTCGTCCAATAATACCAGGGAGTTATTCGACAAATTATTTAAAATCGCGGCGGTTTCGGTCATCTCGACCATGAAGGTCGACTCGCCTTTGGAAAGATTATCCGACGCCCCTACTCGGGTGAACACTTTATCCACTAAACCGATCGATGCCGAAGTCGCCGGCACGAACGAACCCATTTGAGCCATTAAAACAATCAAGGCTGTTTGGCGTAAAAGGGCCGACTTACCCGCCATGTTCGGCCCGGTAATCATGACGATTTGTTGGGTTTCATTATCCAAAAACACGTCATTCGGAACATATACTTCGCCTAAAGGCAATTGCTGTTCAATCACGGGGTGACGACCCGCCTCAATTTGAATCGAATCTCCGGTGTGCAAGGAAGGCTGAACATATTGATTGCGTTTGGCCACTTGTGCAAAACTCGTCAACACATCCAAGGTCGCGATGCCCAAGGCATTCAATTGAATCAACTCCAAATATTCGAGTGATTCACGCACCAGCTCCTGAAAAATCACAAATTCAATCGTCGAAATCTTATCCTCCGCACTTAAAATCTTCTCCTCATATCCCTTCAATTCCTCCGTGATGTAACGCTCCGCATTAACCAAAGTCTGCTTGCGAATCCATTCCGGTGGAACACGGTCTTTATGCGCATTCGTAACCTCCAAATAATAGCCAAAAACCTTGTTATAAGCGACTTTCAAGGAGGTTATTCCCGTCCGTTCAATCTCACGTTTCTGCATCGCGGCGAGGTAATCCTTGCCGTTTGTCGACAACAAATGAAGCTCATCCAACTCCGCCAGATACCCTGTTTTGATAATCCCTCCTTGATGCACAAGCATCGGCGCATCATCACGCAAGGCTGATTCAATTTTTTGAACCAAATGTAAACACGGATTCAATTGGTCTGCCCATTTCTGCAAGATTGGAGCTGGATGTGTTGCTAATAATTCTTTAATGGCGGGAATTTGTTGGAGCGCACGCTTCAACTGCACCAATTCCCGGGGATTAATTCGACCCGCAGCTACTTTGGAAATCAAACGTTCCAAGTCACCGATGGGCTTCAACAAGGAAATAAGCAAATCCATCGTCTCATCCAGTTCCAATAAACCGGCCACACCTTCTTGGCGTTCTTGAATCGCTTTCAAATCTTTCAAAGGCAAGACCATCCATTTGCGCAACAAACGCGCACCCATGGGAGTCATCGTTTGGTCCATCAAATCAATGAGTGGAACTCCCCCCTCTTGCACGGAATAAACGAGCTCAAGATTCCGAATCGTAAAGCGATCCAACCACACATATTTATCTTCTTCAATCCGCTGAATGGTCGCGATGTGACCCACCTGTTTATGTTCGGTCTCAGCCAAATAATGCAAAATCACACCCGCCGCAATGATGCCTAAGGGCATGCCTTCTATACCAAAACCTTTCAGATTTTTGGTCTTGAAATGTTCGGTTAGTAAAGGATACGTAAACTCGTGGGAAAAAATCCATTCTTCCATCGAGAATGAATGGTATTGATCTCCAAAATGCTCTTGGTAAACGGAACGGTATTTCTTGGGGAACAAAATCTCCGCCGGCATGAAACTTTGAATCAGTTTTTGCACATAGGCCAAAGGGCCTTGCGAACACATGAATTCTCCCGTGGATATATCTAAAAAGGCTACACCAAATTGCGCGTCTTTTTCTTGATAGCTAATCGAAGCAACATAATTATTGCGCTTATTATCAAGCACTTGGTCATTAAACGAAACTCCGGGCGTCACTAATTCCGTTACCCCACGTTTCACAATTCCTTTGGCCTCCGCTGGATTTTCCAATTGGTCACAAATCGCTACGCGCTGGCCGGCACGGACTAATTTGGGCAGATAGGTATCCAAGGAATGGTGCGGAAATCCAGCTAAATGATCATCCGCATTGCCGTTATTCCGACGGGTCAATGTGATCCCTAAAATCTTGGAAGCTTTGACCGCATCCTCCCCAAAGGTCTCATAAAAGTCCCCTACCCGGAACAACAAAATGGCCCCAGGATACTTGGCTTTGATCTGATTAAATTGTCGGGAAAGTGGGGTTTCTCCTTTTTTCAAAGGCTCTTGCCCATCGGGTGTTTTTTTGGCCAAAATTTTTGTCGCTAATGAAAACAAAAATAAGTCAAATTTTATACATTTACCATTCTTTAAACCGATACCTCAAACTATGATTAATTCGTCTATTTACATTCAATCCCAACAAGAAGTTTTCG
The DNA here is from genome assembly GCA_039805345.1 of Bacteroidota bacterium. Taxonomy (GTDB): domain Bacteria; phylum Bacteroidota; class Bacteroidia; order Cytophagales; family Spirosomataceae; genus Aquirufa. The sequence goes on from JBDLUL010000154.1 coordinate 6,031, forward strand.
ACGTGGTGATTGTGGGTTCAGGCGCTGGCGGTGGTATGGCGGCACATACATTAACAAAGGCAGGAGCCAAAGTTTGTGTACTTGAAGCAGGCCAACCTTTCGATCCAGCAGACCCGAAAGACATGACTCAATTGAAGTGGCCTTACGAGTCATTGCGTCGCGGAGCAAGTTCTTCCCTTCGTAATTTTGGTGATTTTGATGCCGCTTATGGCGGTTGGGACATCGACGGCGAACCTTACACCCGGAAAGGTGATACCAAATTCGACTGGTTCCGTTCACGGATGGTGGGTGGTCGTACGAACCACTGGGGACGTATATCCTTGCGTTTTGGTCCAGATGATTTCAAAAGAAAAAGTATCGATGGATTGGGCGACGATTGGCCAATTGGCTATGATGACGTCAAGCCTTTCTACGATAAAGTAGATAAAATGATTGGGGTATTTGGTACGAATGAGGGCCTACGGAATAATCCGGATGGCTATTTTTTACCTCCTCCCAAACCGCGTTTGCACGAATTAATGATCAAAAAGGCGAATAAAGCCTTGGGCATCCCGACCTATCCTTCACGGATGTC
>JBDLUL010000155.1:0-3017 GCA_039805345.1 Bacteroidota bacterium
GGGCATATCAGCTCCCCGGAAAAAATGATTCAGATTTACCAAGCTGCCGATGTGTTCGTTACCCCTTCCTTGGAAGAAAACTTACCGAATACCCTCATGGAAGCCCTGGCCTGCGGAACGCCATGTGTGGGTTTTGCGATCGGTGGAATTCCTGAAATGATTGATCATGAGGTAAATGGCTACGTGGCGAAATACCAATCTTCAGAGGACCTAGCAAAAGGATTAGGCTGGACTTTGGAAAATGCCCCGGAAACAGCTGCGCGTCAAAAAGCTGAGTCCTCGTACGCAGAAGCAATCATTGCAGCAAAACATGTAAACTTTTATACGCATGTCGGCTAAACTCAGCATCATCACCATCACCTACCAGGCAGAAAAATACCTGGATCGCACGATAAAAAGTGTTTTGGCACAAGGAAATCGCGCTGATATCGAGTACATCATCGTCGATGGAGCTTCGAAAGATGGAACGTTGGATTTGATTGAAACCTACAAAAGCCAACTAGATCAATTCGTTTCAGAGCCCGACAAAGGCATTTACGATGCGATGAACAAAGGACTTCAACGGGCAACGGGAGATTATCTGATCTTTATGAATGCGGGGGATACCTTTGCGGATGAAAACACGGTAAGCCAAATCATCGCATCCATGGATTCAAATCCAGATGTTATCGTAGGAGATGCTTTGTTTGTGGATGAAGCCGGAAAAGCCCTAGGCTTGCGCAGTGAAGTGACTCCACATAAAATCCCAAAATCTTTGACGTGGAAATCATTCCAATATGGAATGGTCATATGCCACCAATCCTTTGTCGTGAAAAGGACAATAGCGCCCTTATTCGATTTACAATTTCGCTTGAGTTCCGATATAGACTGGGAAATCAACTGCCTTAAATTGAGTCAAAAAACGAATCTCTTACCTATCCCGATTTGTCGGTACCTAACCGGTGGAGCCTCCGTTCAGAACCTCAAACGTTCTTGGCAAGAGCGCTTTCAAGTGCTGGAGCGGCATTTTGGCTTTACGCAAACACTGCTGGCTCACCTCGTGATCATCACGCGAGGCATTCAATTTGCCATTCAAAAAGGTGGCAAATATTGGTAAATTCATGTAAATTGAAACCTATGTGCGTAAGAATCCTTTGTTTCATTTCTTTTTTATTGATTAGTCTCCCGGGAAATAGTCAAAAAATCAGGTTTGCATCAAGTATCGGCACGAGTACTTTTCAATGGTATGAAAACCAAACAACAGTGGATGTAGGAGCCCAACTCACATTTCAACATCCGAAAAAAAAATACCAAATTTTTGCCAAACTAAAAGCCTTAGGAAATTTGCATGATAGCTCCGTAAACCGCGATATCTTATTATTCATGGAACCTCCGGTAAACAAGAACAATAAGCCACTCGCTATCACGGATCCCATGTACGCCGCTTACCGGGGTGGGCAAGCTGAAGCAGGCATACAATGGAACTCAAAATCAGGATTATCTCCTAGCATTGCCCTCTATAGCAAATCCCTAGCACGTAAAATATCGACCAGTCAATCCCAATACATCGAGGAAGAAAAATATGCGCTGCATGGAATGAATGTTGGCCTCGCCTACAAAGCAACCTGGAAAGAAAGCGCTATTCAATTTTCTGGCCAAATCTTTGAACCTCTCATCCAACGAATCACACTTTATGGCCGTTATGTAGGGGTCCCCTACACCTCCAAAGCAAGCAATCATTCCTTGAGTTATCGGGCTACTGCCGACTTCCATTATCAGAAAATGGGACTTTCCCTTACCTACGAAATACTTAATTTTGGCGCTGCTGAAAACATCAATTCCAAGTCGATTGATGCTACGCAAGCTCAAATTCTTTCTACCTTATTCACCTATTATTTCTAAGCTATGCTTGTAAGTTTATTATTATCTGCCTGGCTTATTTGTTTTCCTGATAGTTCAAAAACGCTAGCCGATGTAGAGGTGCATGTGCTTGAACAAAATAGAACCCGATTATCCAGTCCAGATGCCTTTGGTCTCGTGCAAGCAAAAGAGCTGCACGCCATCCAAAGCACGAGTTTTTCCACTGCCTTAAATGCACAAAGTGGCGTCCGACTCGAAGAGCGAAGCCCGGGTAGTTACCGAATCGCCATTCGGGGTAGTTCACTCAGAGCACCCTTTGGCGTTCGAAATGTAAAGGTCTATTGGAATCAAATCCCCTTCACGGATGCGGGAAATAACACCTATTTAGCGGTATTAGAGCCGGACATGATGGATCAAATCATCCTGACCAAAGGGCCCACGGGCGGATTGTATGGTGCGGGAACAGGTGGCAGCATCTTGTTCAATGGCCCGCAAGGTCCGAACAAAATTGAGCACCAAGAAATCGGGAACACACTCGGCGGATACAAACAAATATGGGATATCCAACAAGCGGGACATCGCGTCTATGCATCTTTCTGGCAACAACCCGGAGCACGTGACTGGTCGGCGATGAAAAAACAAATCATCAGCCATGAATACCACAAGAATTTCGGCATCAATGGAAGCATTCAGTTGACCTCCTATTATGCTGATATCGCCTATCAAACACCGGGTGGACTCACCTTAGCACAGTTTAAAGCGAATCCTTTTCAAGCTAGGCCTGCAGCGGGTGCATTTTTAAGTTCAGCTGCTCAGCAAGCAACCTTTCATTTAAAGTCGTTTGGCACAGGGATCTACATCGCCAACTCATGGAATGGAAACTGGGGGTATAACGTAGCCAATTCGGTTCAAGTAAATAAGGTAGTAAACCCAACCATTCGAAATTATGAAATTCGACATGAACCCAATGTAAGCAGTCGGGGCGTGGTTCATTACAAAAAGAACAAAACAGCCATCGATTTCGGCTATGAGTTCCAAATAGGCCAATTTGATAGCCAAACCTTTGGGAACCGAAAAGGAATCAAAGACACCTTGCAGGTCACCCAAAACACCAACATTCAGAGTGGCAATATCTTCGCGCAATGGGACTACCAAATCAATGCAAATTGGAATTCAAC
>JBDLUL010000156.1:0-10303 GCA_039805345.1 Bacteroidota bacterium
TTTTTTCAAAAATACGATAATTAAAAACTAGTAAACAGTTTTAAAAGAAACTAACCTAATTAACTATCTAACGGTCAATTGAACCATATAAATAAAAAAAACGCAACTTCAATTAACTTCTTTTCATCCAATATCCCAGCCATAGACCCGTTAGTCCCCAGCCGACGAATGCGTCAATCAACTGCGCACGTAAATCAAATACAGGATACCAAATGTGTTCCGTATACGAGATATTGCTAAACGCAATAAATCCGACAACTACACTTAAACTCAAGATGGTTTGTTTGCTAGGTGCTTTCAATCGATTAATAATCCAAATCAATAAAAAAGCTAATAGAATATTCACGGCTAAGCCACGTACCATATTCGATGTCATATCGATTTCATACGCTTGATAATAACGCACCATGGCCCACGGCTTTCCCTGAATCGACTTGGTGAATGCTTCCATTTGATCCATGGAAAGCTCATCTTGCATGCGAGGTAAGATATACCCACCCGGCTCCTTAATATGTGTTTTTATCGCAGCTAAAACAGAATCTTGCCCTGCTGAATATTTTTGATTAGGCTCATGTAAATTAAATGCCATGTGGGACATCGCCTGCCAAATAAACAGAATCAAGCCTCCTACCAATGCTCCAAGTAAATTCTTTTTCATGTGAATGCGTGTTAGTTATGAGCAAAAATAGAATATTTGTTCTATTCCAACCAAAAAATATCCTAGTATTTGCAACTTCGTTATCTGATTACCAACAAATTGATAATCAACATTTTATTCAATTCGAAGAAATTCCTACTTCGCTCGAATTAATTCAGATCCCGCCAATAAAAAGCAACCCAATCCGAAATCCTCAAAATTAGGTACATGATCAAAGGTCACGGGTTGGGAATCCTTGGGCTCCTTCCCTGTCCCCTGCACAAAACCGAGAAATCCATTGGGATGCACACAGGCCGACATACCCTTCCAGGCCTGATCAATGATCGGATTGTATTTTTCAGCCGGAAGTATCCCTTTTCGAACACCCCAAGCCATGCCATAAACAAACAAAGAAGTACCGGTCAATTCAGGTCCTCCAAAGTTTGTAGGATCCTTTAAACTCACATTCCAAAAACCATCGGGCCGTTGTAATGCGGGCAACGCTTGCGATAAAGCTATAAAATCAGCCATATATTCCGCCCGGTGAGGATCATTAACCGGCAATAAATCCAAGGTTCTTACCAGAGCTGCATAGACCCAAGCACTTCCGCGTGACCAATAACAATTCGCCCCATTAGGCTCTTTGTACGGTGGAACAAAATCCTTATCCCGCCACCAAAGCTGTTCAGCTGGATTGTATAACCCTTTCCCTCCATGTTTGTATTTGGTAAAGGCATATAAATCATACATCTTTTCGAAATACCGTGGGTCTGAATAAATCACTCCTAATCGTGTGTAAACGGGCATGCTCATTTGTAAACAATCGATCCACGACCAATCATCTGACTTTTCTGAGGCTACCATATTATCTATATTCTCCTTTATCGGCTTGATGCGTGCAGAATCCTTTTGCATTAAAAATAAATCGATATACACCTGTCCGCAAGCCTGATCATCCGCATTTCGAGTCTTTACCCCATTTCGTAAACCCCATCGATGAAAATTCCCCCAATCGACCATATACCTTAAATCCGTTTCTTTGGGACTTAGTTTATATAACTCCAACAAGCCTTCATAATACACCGCACGCGTCCAAATATTTGATGGACGTGTTTTATCTGGGCTTACGATAACTTGACCCACATCTGGCCATTTTTGTTGAAAATATTGATTCGCCAAATGCATCTTTCGCATGACATCCTTTTTATTCGGCTTTGCAAAAACCAAATTCAAAGGCAACAAAAGCAATAACAGCAGATTTTTATACATCTTATTCAAAGTAAAAAACGGAAGGAATATCAATCGCAACGGGTGAATGATCGGGATTTGTCAACATGATATCCCGCATGAATTTCCACCATTTCTGCATCACAGGATGAGTAGGTAGCGAGTCCAACAAAGTTAAATCGGGCGCTTCTAAATAGGCAAAAAGCGTTAATGTCTTTTCGTCTAGAAAAATGGAATAATGCTGAATGCCAACGGATTTCAAGAGATCAGCCAAATCTGGCCAAATTTGGTCGTGTCTTTTTTTGTATTCTGCTTCAAAACCTGGAAGCAAAAACATTTTAAAGGCTTTTCTTTGCATGGAATATCATTTCCCTACAAAGACTCATGCTGATCTAATTTACTGATTGATTTGGGTTTCAAAAGCTGCCAAAGCAACATCATCAAAATTCAGATGCGTAACAAATCGAATGTATTGCGGACCAAATGGCGCACAACGAATACCTTTTGCTTTCAACATAGCGACTTGTTCATTCGCCGAAATCCCATCTTTTAATCGAACAATGACAATATTCGTCACGACAGGTAAAATACTATCTACCCAAGGCAAGTTGGCACAAACCTTCGCAATCGCAGTCGCACGGGCATGATCATCCTTCAAGCGCTCCACTTGATGATCCAAGGCATAAATTCCAGCTGCGGCTAATAAACCCGCTTGACGCCAACCGCCTCCTAGGCGCTTCCGAACGCGTCTCGCTTTCTTAATAAATACAGCAGAACCGATGAGCACAGAACCAATCGGAGCACCTAATCCTTTGGATAAACAAATTGAAATGGAATCAAACCATGCACCATATTGCTGCGGCTTTTGGCCAGTTGCCTCCATCGCATTGAATACTCGAGCACCATCTAAATGCAAGGGTATTTGAACTTGCCGACAAAAATCGGATATCTCTTGCAAAGCCTCAGCGCTATAAACACTACCTCCTCCTTTGTTCACGGTATTTTCTAAACTCACCAAACGGCTTTCACAGAAATGAATATCATCCGGTGAAATCACCGCTTCAATCTGCGCGCGGGTCATTCGGCCTAAATCACCTTTTAATAACTTAACAGACGCCCCAGCATTCGCCATGATGCCTCCCCCTTCGTACAAATAAATATGCGATAATTCATCGCAAATCACTTCTTGGCCTTTTTGCAGATGAACAGATATCGCAATCTGATTACTTTGAGTTCCCGATACGCAGAATAAAGCTGCCTCCATACCAAATAACGCAGCTACTTTAGCCTCCAAAGCATTTACCGTAGGATCTTCACCAAAAACATCATCTCCCAAGGGAGCTGAGAACATGGCTTCCCGCATGCCAGCGGTAGGCAACGTGAATGTATCACTGCGTAATTCGATTTCCATATTAAAACTGTTTTAGGTAGGATAATTTAGCTAAAAAACTTTGCTGCTTCTGTGATGTATTGTCGGAACCCTTGTAATTCAAGGTATTAAAAACCAAATAAACATAAGATAAAGGCTGGTATTCCCAGGATAAACGCATGTTTATGGAATTTAAATCATCCGAGGTATTCTTTTGGTAAAATCCAATTAATTGTAGTCGAGGATTAACGGCCATGCGCGTTTCTAAAATCAATAAATTGACTTCTTTAGTCTCTCTCGCAACTCCCATATTCTCGAATTTACTCCAATTCCACGATAAGCCTAGATTCACATGCGGGATTGGAGCTAAACGGAATTTGGAATCAATCGTTTGCAATGAGCCATTGAAGAATCCACCCCAGCCATATTCAGTTGAGCCTGAATACTTGGCACTCGGATCACTTGCTAATAAAAAACCTTTACGGAAATAAGAATAACTACCTGGGTTGATCTCAATTCCAACAGGCTTAAAGGTATCTTCTAAATTTTGAACACTGGCTTCCACATAACCGCCGATGATACCACCATTTTGCAAATCAAACCAAAGCGGACCCGAAAGTGCGCGCTGCTCAATAATTTTACCCGTTTTTAAACTATGATATACCTCGGTATAAATACCAGGTCCCCAACTACGAATGAAGGAAGGTAACCATTTACCTCGCACATTAAAGTCAAAGCCTTGTGAGTTAGATAATATATCTCGGCGAGATACAAACCCCATAGCAGGATTATATTTTTCAGTGACTAATGTCTGAGTCCAATAGGCAGAAAGTATATTTCCTTTGTAGAGGAACTGACTATATTCAGCTAGACCTTGGTCACCCGTTCTACTGTCCTGGGTAAGCGTTCCCATCCCACTGTATGAAAACTTATCGTTAAATCGAATAAAAGCATCGACTGCGCCCGTAGATTGCACAGAAGATGGAGCCGATTTAGACGTAATAATAGCCCCTATTCGATTTTGTTTACCAAAATTCTCAGAATAACGCCCTACAAAGAAATTCGTAAAAGGATCCCCATCTCCCTCACCTTGACGCATGAAAATTCCACCTGCATTTCTTTTTTCAGACCGATAAACAAAGCGCGTACCGGCGGTTATGGCAATGGGGTTTACATTTTGGTCGAGACCAATCGTCCGACTAAAAAAGGGCTGAATATACATGGACCCACCAATCACCTGATTGACAGGAGCTAAACCTGAAGAAAAAAGGGAAGCATTTTCTAAGAAAAACTGCCGACGCTCTGGAAAAAAGACTGAAAACCTCGAAATGTTATTGACCTGTAAATCGACATCTGCCTGCGCAAAATCCGTATTAAAGGTAAAGTCCATGACTGAAGTAGGACTAATCGCCCATTTGATTTCACCTCCTAGCTTAAAGTCATTCGTTGCTGAATGCCCAATTTCTGTCCCATGGGTCCTATTTGAAACCTGCAATAAATAGGGAATAAAACGTATGTTGGAAGCTGTAGGCGGCGGTGGAATAATCCCCGCTAATTTTCCTGCATAATCCATGCGTAAGGGACTCATGGAACGCGGATGCGGCGACCAAACGGACAATTCATTACTTGAACGTCTAACACGAAAGAAGTTGATTCCCCAGTCTTGTGCCTTATTTCCATCTGTTTTAGGATACCGTAAGGTTTGCCAAGGAATGGCAAATTCTGCGACCCAAGATGAATCAGACCGATGCGTTCGCACGCGGTATAGCCCATCCCAATCAATGTCATATTGCCGATCATCAAAAGCCAATAAATCCCGTTGGGCTCCATAGGCATTCGATTGTAAGACAATCGCATTCCGACGATCATTAAATCCATCAATAGCAATACCAAACAAATCGTTTTCAACAAACTCATAATCCCTTTTTAAGTTGGGAGCTCTGTACCCATTCTTCCCTACGCTATCGCGTAATATGGCGGCGACATACAGGTATTGTTGATTGTAAAGTAATTTGACAGTTGAATTAAATGACGCCTTTCTACCCTGAAATGGCTCTACTTGAAAATCTATCTTAACGGATGGGGCATATTTCCACTCAGATTCATCTAAATAACCATCCGCTTTCAAACTGCGTTCGATTTTTAATGGCTGAAATTCTTTCCGCTGTTCTAATGGTTTGAAAACTTCTTGCGAAAACCCACAAAAAGAGATGAAGAGTAAAAGGTAACGCATTTATTTTTTGATGAAGGATAAGCTAACTAAACGGATAAAAATCGGCAAGCCAACGAATATCATCGGCCAAAACTGCAAACCACACCAGACAATCCCTATCACACTAAAAACCGTAACCATGTGAAGATAGAACTTCCATTTGACTGGATTCCGTGCAAACCAAATCACAAGGGGAAAATTCAACGGAAACAACATCAATGAAGCTGGATTATATGCCATTACTTCGTGATTCGTCGCTGTTCCTAAGAAGAAAATAAACCAAGCTAATAAACCCATTACTGTAAATAAAGCTAGGTCTGCAGCAAATGGAAAAGCATTTTTGTAAGACAAAAAGCCAACAATTAAAATGAGCAAACCCATGATCAGGTAGGGACCTGTAAAATCAAAATTTTCTACACTTGTCGATTCCGCATCAAATAGACTTATGGGATTTGCAGACAAACCTTTGGATAAATTCGTAGCAGCGGCCAAATTATCAGGCAAATAACACGATTGAGCAGCTGTAGCTTTTACGTTGGAAGGTGTACCCAAAGCTAAATTCATCCCTAAGGTCACCCAGGAATTAGGAGCTAGGTATTTATTCATCCAATCGCGATAAGATTTACCCTCCAGGGTAGGATTTCCAGCCCAACGGTATTTACCGGGGGCATTTTTTTCAATCATATCCCGAATGCGGGTAGAACAATTATCATAAAAGAATTTGTATGCATACTCCCTATTTTCAGGCAACAAATTCGTTTCCAAATCCTGCAGGATTGCATTTTTTTGTAGCGAATCAAGTTCCAACTTTTGCGCAATCATCCCCCGCTTTTCATACTGCAAATTATAATTAAACTCATCCTGCATGGAATGAACTGAGATCGTATAGGGTAAGGTCCCCATCAAAAATTTCAAATAAAAGTTCGCTGTGTTAAAATCAAAAGTTCCATAACTGTAGGCCCGATCAATCCCGTTTGTAGGGTCGTTAATCCATAAAATTGTATGACCAAAAGCCGAATGCAACTCTTTTCCCGGAGCAACCGTTACAAGAACTACCTCTGCCTTTGAACTCAATTGAGCTTTGGCGGCGATTGTGATTAATAAAAAGAATAAAAGCTTTTTCATTTATTTTCCAGCGATGACAATGACAATTTCACCACGAACCTTATCTGGATGTGCGATAAAGTAGGCCAAAACCTCTTCTGCCGTTCCGCGCACCATTTGTTCATGCATTTTACTCAATTCACGCGCCACCATAATCGAACGATCAACGCCTACAAACTCAACGATTTGTTCTAAGGCTTTCACTAAACGATGCGGCGATTCATATAAAACCGTGGTGCGCTCTTCTTCGGCGATGGCTTTCCAACGGGTTTGTCGGCCTTTTTTATGCGGCAAAAACCCTTCGAAAACGAATCGGTCAATCGGGAAACCCGAATTAACCAAGGCCGGAATTACAGCAGTAGCTCCTGGTAAGGTTTCCACTTCGATGCCTTGTTCAACACAGGCTTTGACCAATAAAAACCCTGGATCCGAAATCCCTGGTGTTCCTGCATCCGAGATGAGCGCAAGGGATTTTCCTTCTTTTATTAATTTAACTATACCAGCAACCCCAGCATGTTCATTGTGCGCATGGTGCGCGTAAAGTGGTTTGGAGATATTGAGGTGCTTTAATAAAGAACCTGATGTCCGCGTATCCTCAGCTAAAATGGCATCTACTTCGCCCAAAATACGAACCGCACGCAAGGTAATGTCTTCTAAATTGCCAATGGGCGTAGGTACCAAGTATAATTTCATATTCGAATTTAGCCAAAATTGCTAGAAACAAAAAAAGCGAAACTTGCGTTTCGCTTTCCGTAGAGAGTGAGGGATTCGAACCCCCGGACCTGTAACAGTCAACAGTTTTCAAGACTGCCGCAATCGACCACTCTGCCAACTCTCTGTCTCGTAATGAGATTGCAAAAGTAAGTGCTTTTCAAACATTTTACAAGTCTGAGCACAAAAAAATTAGAGATTTTTTAGCACAAAATTGCTTTTCCCCTGAAAATCAAGCGTATCCGGAATCCAATGAATGGCTACTCCCCCTTTTTCCATCTTCCGAAAAAAGGTCATTTGGCGTTTAGCAAACTGATGAATGGCCACCTCCAATCCCTGTTCAAACCGTTCGCGACTTATATTGCCACCCATGTAGTCTAGCGTCCATTTGTATTCCAAACCCATCCAAGCTAAAGCATCCGTAGCCACACCTTGATCCAATAAGCCTTGTACTTCGTCAACCAATCCCGCCTCCAAGCGTTGCTTCAATCGATTAGATATCCGCTCCCTTCGAACGTCCCATGCAGGATTCAAACCAAAAACCTGAAAATCAAAAGCATATTCCAAAGGCTCCTCGAGAAAATCAGGAACCCGAGAAAATTGATACTGCTGAATCAAGGATTCTAAGTAAAGTCCTGTCCCTCCACAAACAATCGGTATTTTACCCCGAGAAATAATATCCTGAATCGCATCGATCGATTCCTTTTGAAAATGAGCAACCGAATAGGTATCTCCAATATCGTGATGATCAATCAAGTGATAAGGGACATCTCCATATTCAATTAAATCTTTTCCCGTACCTATGTCCATGCCGCGATAAATCTGCCTAGAATCTGCCGAAACAATTTCTCCATCGAGCTGCCTAGCAAGCGCAACGGCTAAGGCGGTTTTTCCGCTAGCCGTAGGACCCAAAAGTACCAACACCTTATTTTTTATAGACATAGCGCAATTTTAAATTACCTTTATTCATTCGCATGCTTCCAAATCGGATCGGGTCAGTTTCTCCTATATTTTCAAACCCAACAGCCAAAAACCCCTTTCCTGTGTTCCATTCCTTGTCCACGTACGTCATGACATTGTGTAATTCCGGGTGTAGGTCTTTATAAGCTTGCAGAAATTTAGTTAATCCACCTACGAGACGGACGCTTGATAACGTAGCAATTTCGATGAGTTCACCCGATATACAACCCTCCAATCCAGGCTCCTTCATCGTAATGGATTTACCAAAAACAGCGACAGCTAATAAAGGATTCCCTTCAAAGTCATAAGAACTTTCAATCCCTCGAAAAACACGGTGTGGCGGAACAATACATCCAAAATACTGTGAACCTTTTAAAAATCCCTTCACGTGTTCCTTATCCAAAAAATCGCGCGCTACCGTTGCGTCGATTGGAACGATTCGCGTATCTCGGGCAAAAACGGAGCGGAGCGGCTTCACGCGAGCGATGAGTAACTTTTCAATCGGCAATTGACTTGCAATCCACTGATCTTCCCAAATACAAATATCTCCTTCCTGACTTTCGCCCGGCATTGCTTTTACGCGTACCTTTGAATCTGCATGAAGCCACAAGCCTTCTCCCACCGATTCAAAACCGATGGAAAGCAAGAAATGAGCGAGACTATTTGGGAACTCTTTTGACATAAAACGTGTAAATATACAGTAGAATTAGGCGCAATGGCGCTTTCAAACAAAAAACATAACAAATGGACTATCGATTTGAGGCGAGCCGTAAGGAAGTCTCCACCTTTACGAATCAAGAGATCAGAGACAATTTCTTAATTGAACGCATATTTTCAGCGGATCAAATCAATTTAACGTACACCATTTACGATCGAATGATTATCGGTGGGGCAATGCCCGTATCAAGTACCTTACATTTATCCAATCCCGAAAAACTACGTGCCGAATACTTTTTGGAACGTCGCGAATTGGGCATCATTAATGTAGGTGGAAAAGGCACCGTGACGGCTGATGGCGTTGATTTCTCGATAGATAAATTAGGAGCAGTTTATGTAGGTCGCGGGACTAAAGAAGTAAGCTTCCGATCTGCATCTAGCGAAAATCCGGCTCAATTCTACCTATTATCAGCTCCCGCGCATGCCGTTTTCCCGAGTGCAAAATTAGATAGAGAACAAGTTCAAACGGTTGTATTAGGAAGTTTAGAAACATCCAATCACCGAACCATTTATAAGTATATTCACAACGAAGGCATTCAATCTTGCCAATTGGTCATGGGTTTAACAATTCTAGAGCCAGGGTCCATTTGGAATACCATGCCTGCACACGTGCATGACCGACGGATGGAAGCCTATCTATATTTCGATGTAGCTCCTGAACATGCTGTCTTGCATTTAATGGGTGAAACAAATGAAACAAAACACATTTGGGTACATAATCACCAAGCCATTATCTCTCCACCGTGGTCAATTCACAGCGGCGCAGGAACGAAGAATTATTCGTTTATTTGGGGCATGGCGGGTGAAAACAAGGATTATACCGATATGGATTTTGCAGAAATCACTTCTTTACGCTAATATGAAAAAATCAATTTTCTCAATCCTCCTACTCGTAGGGGGATTTGTTTTGAAAGGCCAAAACTATTCTGAAAAGATGTCGGCGAGCATCATGCACACCCATGCTGATTCCATCACAGTTAAGGTAGGAAAACCTGCGGGTTGGGATTATGAACAAGGTTTGCTCTTAAAGGCCTTGGAAAAAATGTACCAGCGAACGGGCGATGCCAAGTATTTCAATTACATCAAAAAGAACATCGACAGTTTTGTGGATGAGCAAGGTAATATTCGAACGTATCATTTCAATGAATTCAATTCCGATAACATCACCACGGGCCGTATGTTATTGTATTTGTATCAGGAATTAGGCGACGTGCGTTACAAAAAAGCTGCCGACAAATTACGTGAACAAATTGCGGCGCAACCCCGTGATGCAGATGGTGGATTTTGGCATAAACAACGTTATCCCAATCAAATGTGGTTGGACGGATTGTATATGTTGGAACCCTTCTACGCAGAGTATTCGACC
>JBDLUL010000157.1:0-2730 GCA_039805345.1 Bacteroidota bacterium
TTCGAGGAAAGGTAAAACATGTTTCCTGTCGTATTAATGTTCGAACTAGAAATGTTTCCCGTTAATTCTGCCCGATTTAAAAAGATATCCGTATTGCTCGTCCACCAATTCTTGATTGGGATCGGTAATGAGATTCCCAGGCTATAGGTAACGCGCTGTGCCATATTGGCCGTCGTTTGAAAAGTCTTACGCGTTTCGGCTTCCTGCTTTAAAATTTGGGTAATCACTTGATCTGTGTGGCTATAACCCAAAGTCGTCGATATGCCACCTAAGTAGGTGTGGCTTAATTCAAATGAATTAGTCAACTGGGGCATCAACATTGGATTTCCCACATTGTAGGTATAGTTGTCCAAAAAGAATACAAAGGGATTCAGGTCTGAATAACCCGGACGGTCGATTCGTCGGCTGTAATTCATCCCAAACGTATGTTTTTTCGACGCTTCGTATTGCAAAAAGGCGCTAGGGAAAAGCTGTAAATAATCCCGGTGGAATGTCATATCAGGTTCAGTGGTGTAGCTGGATGAGGTTCCATCGGCTAATGTCCATTCGCCACGTAGCCCGATTTGATAACTCCATTTTCCGATGGCCCTTTCGGTATTCAGGTAAAGGGCATGGATTTGTTCGGTATAGACAAAACGGTTGCTTTGTCCTGTCAAGAAATTGAAATAAGCCGCTTGTTCCGATTTCGCTCGGAACTGTAAATCATTATCGGTTTGTACCCAAGAGGATTTCATGCCCAGGCTCCATTTAGCCTTTAAAAAGGAGGGAATGACATAATCCGATTTCAGGGAATATTGATTGATGAAAGAAGCTGAATTTGTACGCAATAATGAATCCGGACGTACAGGTAGGAAAAGTGCATTTACATAGCGAGAGCGGTAGTTGTTTTGGCTTTCATCCACGAATCGCGCGTAATCCAGGTCAATTGTCAGCTCACGACCTGTCGAGTCGTAGGTATGTTTATAATTGAAGTTCGCCGCATAATTGGAAAACGGATTTTCCAACGAGTTGTAGGTATCTAAGCGGGATAAGACTTCATTTTGACTATTCATCTGAACCGTTTGGTTCAGCCCATTGCTTAGGCTGTTGTAGTTGTAACCGCCGGAAAGTAATATGCCAAAAGTCGTTTTGGGCGAATAATACCAATCGACACCTCCTTTAACTTGCGCATTCTTGTTTTGGTTTGGATAGCTAAAACTTTGTTCCCAGTTTTCTTGTTGGGCCGTAAATTTTCGCAATAAATAATTACGCTCCATGTTCGGTCGGTGACCCACAGAGGCATTTCCAAACCAGTTCCAGCCGTTATTTCGGTAATTTAAATTCGCTCCTAAGGCTTGGCGATTAAAAAATCCTTGGGCCAGCGTGGCATTCGCAGAGCCATTCATGCCGATGTTGGCATTTTTCTTCAATTTGATGTTGATGATTCCCCCTGTTCCTGCGGCGTCATAGCGCGACGACGGGTTGGTCATGATTTCCAAGGTAGAAATTTGGTCGGCAGGTAGATTCCGTAAATAATTGGCCAAATCCGTTCCTGTCAAATAGGAGATTTTTCCATCGATCATGACTTTGGCACCTGATTTTCCGCGTAGGGAAATGTTGCCGTCTTTGTCGACAATCACACCGGGTGATCGTTCCAATACCTCCATGGTTGTATTGCCCGCAGCCATGGCGGAATTCTCCACGTTGACGATGGTTTTATCTAATTTTTTTTCGATGAACGGTTTTGTTGCACGAACTTCCACTTCGGCTAATTCTTTGGTTAGCGGTGAAAGCATGAGGATGCCTAGGTCGATTTGAGACGTTTCTGTCATGCCAGGCAAACTCAGTTTTTTTGTGACAAAACCGGTGGATTGAACCTGCAACACGTAATTGCCCGCAGGGATCTTGCTGATTTTACCCAAACCATTTTCGTCGGTCAAAAAACCTTTGTAGAGCGTTGAATCGGGTAATTTTTTCAGGATGGCCGTCGAAAAGGGGAGCGGTTGCTTGTTTGCGTCCTGCAATTGAAATTGCAAGGTGTTTTGTGCAAAAGCGGTACTGGAAATGAGTAGTAATAAAAGTATGAAGCGCATGTAGGCGGATTGAATAAAGCAGTTGAAAAAAAAGCTAGATGCAATTTCCGCCAAATCCGTTGCATGGGCAAAAGCTTTGGGATGAGTGGACAAAAAAAAAGCCTGAACGAATCAGGCATTTTTTAAACGATTAAAGGGGGCGCAGTCGGAAGACCATACCTGGGTTTTCTGTCCCCACGTACAAGTATCCGTCTGTACCTTGTTTTACATTTCGCATGCGGCCTAGGTTGACCAATACCTTTTCTTGTTTGATGACTTTGTTGCCCTTGATCACACAACGATTTAGGTAGTTGAAACGCAAGGAGCCAACCATCAAGTTGCCTTTCCATCCTGGGTATTTATCTCCCACAACGAACGTCAATCCAGAAGGAGCGATGGAAGGAATCCAATACGAGATCGGTTGTTCCATGACGTCCTTTTTCGAGATCGCGGTGATCGGTTTTCCATCGTAGTTGATGCCGTAGGAGATGATAGGCCAACCGTAGTTTTTACCTGCTTGGATGATGTTGATTTCATCGCCGCCGCGAGGGCCATGTTCTGTTTCCCAAATAGCACCTGTGCTAGGATTCAAGGTTAAGCCTTGTGGGTTTCGTTGGCCATACGAATAAACCGTCGGGTGTGCGCTTTTGGCAAAAGGATTATCCGCCGGAATGCTTCC
>JBDLUL010000158.1:0-2809 GCA_039805345.1 Bacteroidota bacterium
CATTAACGACTAAAATTTCCGAAAAAGGTCTTCGCTACGATTTAACCGTTCCATTTGCTCGTTTTGTGGCAATGAATCGTAACGATTTGGCTTTCCCATTTCGTCGCTACCAAATTCAACCCGTTTGGCGTGCTGATCGTCCTCAGCGTGGTCGTTACCGTGAGTTTTATCAGTGTGATGCAGATATTATAGGATCTGACTCCTTAGTAAATGAAGCAGAGTTGATTTCTTTGTTTCAGTCAATTTTTACCTCTTTAAAATTACGTGTAAATCTCTATTTGAATTCGCGTAAGATATTAGCTGGTATCGTAGATACTTTAGGAGAAAGCGCTCGTTTCGTTTCTTTCGCTGTCGCATTAGACAAATTAGATAAGATTGGTTGGGATAAAGTAGCTGATGAATTAGTTCAGAATGGTTTTAGCGCTGATAAGGTAGAGGCATTAAAAGAGCTTGTATTATTTGAGGGAACAAATGAGGCTAAAATAGCGAAATTAACTTCGTTTTTTGGGACGAATGATACAGGATTACAAGGATTAGCCGAAATAAAGGAAGTTTTGAGTCTCTCGGAAACCAATGGATTTTTAAACGACAATCTAGTATTTGATTACAAGTTAGCTCGTGGATTGAGTTATTATACTGGATTAATTTACGAAGGAAAGGCTGCCGATTTGCCTTTCGGTTCTATCGTAGGTGGTGGGCGTTATGATGACCTTACAAGTTCATTCGGTTTGCCTAATATGTCAGGCGTAGGTATTTCTTTTGGGATTGAGCGTATTTTAGACGTCATGGAGGAGCTTTCTCTTTTCCCTGAAATTTCTACCAGTGCTAGTGCCATCTTGTTCACTTATTTCGATGTAGATGGTCGCAAAGCTGCATTAGGTATGGCAAATGAATTACGTAAAGAAGGAATACCTTCAGAAGTATATCCGGATGTAGCTAAAATCAAGAAATCTTTCGAGTTTGCTGACAAGAAAAAAATTGCTTTCGTTGCCGTAATAGGGGAGTCTGAACTGAAAGAGGGAAAGGCGAATGTTAAGAATATGAAAAATGGAGAACAGAACCTGCTCTCCATATCTGAAATCATTACTTTATTGAAGTAATTCCTATCTCCAAGCCTTAAATTGATTAATCAATCCATTGGTGCTAGAATCATGTGAATTGACTTTCTCTTCATTTTCTAATTCCGGTAGAATTGAATTAGCTAATTGCTTCCCTAATTCTACGCCCCATTGGTCATAGCTGAAAATATTCCAAATCACGCCCTGAACAAATATTTTGTGTTCATACATTGCAATTAATGAACCTAAGGTGTGCGGATCGATTTGCTTCACAAGGAAAGAGTTTGTAGGCTTATTGCCCTCAAAAACCTTAAATGGAGCTAATTTATCAATCTCTGCTTCATTCAAACCTGCTTTTTGCAATTCAGCAACAACCACCTCTTTTGATTTCCCATTCATTAATGCTTCTGTCTGTGCGAAGAAATTAGACATCAATAAGGTGTGGTGATTACCAATTTTGTTATGCGTTATGGCCGGTGCAATAAAATCAGCAGGAATCAATTGCGTTCCTTGGTGGATTAATTGATAGAAGGCATGTTGACCATTTGTCCCCGGCTCTCCCCAAATAACGGGTCCAGTCGCATAATTCACCCGTTTTCCTGAACGGTCTACTGTCTTACCATTGGACTCCATATCCCCCTGTTGGAAATAGGCCGCAAAACGGTGCATATATTGATCATATGGAAGGATGGCATGCGTAGGAGCATGAAAGAAATTCACATACCAAATACCTAATAAACCTAAAATAACTGGAATGTTTTGATCGAAAGAAGCACTTGCAAAATGCGCATCCATCGCCTCAGCACCCGCTAATAAAGCCTCAAAATGATCAAATCCTACAGAAAGGCAAATAGACAATCCAATAGCAGACCATAAAGAATAACGACCGCCTACCCAATCCCAGAAGACGAACATATTGGCTGTATCTATGCCAAATTCAGCCACAGCCTTTGTATTCGTAGATAAGGCCACAAAATGCTTAGCTACTGCTGCATTATCTTTAGCCGCCGCCAAGAACCAATCTCTAGCCGAGAAGGCGTTAGCCATGGTTTCCTGTGTAGTGAACGTTTTAGAGGCAATTAGGAATAAAGTTGTTTCCGGATTTACCTTCTTCAATGTCTCTGCAATATGCGTACCATCCACATTACTGACGAAGTGAACATTTAAACGCGTTTTATAGGGTTTTAAAGCCTCCGTCACCATCACAGGACCTAAGTCTGACCCACCGATACCGATGTTAACCACATCCGTAATTTGTTTTCCAGAGTATCCTTTCCACTCGCCTGAAATGACGCGATTAGAAAAGTCCTTCATTTGAGCCTTTACCGCTTGAATTTTAGGGATAATATTTTCGCCATCCACTACTACAGAGGCAGATGCTTTAGCCCTAAGGGCCGTATGCAATACAGAGCGTCCTTCTGTTTGATTAATTTTATCGCCATTGAATTGTGCTTGAATCGCATCTTCTAAGCCACATTCTTTCGCTAATTGAATAAGGGATTGAAAACTTTTCTCATCGAGCAGATTCTTCGAATAATCAAAGAAAATGGAATGGAAGGTTTGGCTATATTTTTCTTGTCTAGCTGCATCATCTTTAAATAGCTGAGCTATCGTAGTGGAAGCTAGGCGTGATTGATCTAATTGAAGTGCTTTATAAGCGGAGGTACTTGTGAAATTAATCGTAGATAACATGCGAATGATATTAATGAGCTACAAAAATACGGTTTAAAACATAAAAATGCCAAAATCCA
>JBDLUL010000159.1:0-3292 GCA_039805345.1 Bacteroidota bacterium
AATCCGAAAGCGTAATAATTCCTGTCAAATGAGCTAAATGATCCCCATCGCCAATTTGTAACGTAGAATGAGGAAGAATGCCTGTTCGGTCTGGTCGGTGCATCACCGTTTGTCCATGAGATGCCAATGCGTCTACATCGGAAGGATTCACACCCCATCGGGCTAATGTCTCTAAAATAATCGAGGCATGCGTCCGAGCGATTTGTGCATTCAAGGTACTCAGGCTTGGAAAATGGATATGCTCTTTTGCGAAGACCACACGAATCGACTCTTTAAATGTTTCGTTAAATGGAACCGAAGCAAAATGTAAAACTTCACATTTCGTTGTTAATCCTTGACCCGTAAACCGACATAATGCCATATCCAATCCATCCAAAGATGTGCCTGACATTAAGCCCAAAATTAGTTTGCTGGGCTTTGCTGCAATTTGATATAGCTGTTTAATCTGTGGATTCAAGACTTTGTGCTTTTTCGCTCATTAACCTTTGGCAATCCTTCAAGGTTTGCCAAAGGTAGTGCGCAAAGCTACAAAAAAATCCCCCAAGGGAGTTCGAAAATTCGCCAAGAACCTGATAATTAATTGATATTTCCGACGGATGATTTCGTATCTTTGAGGCTTAGTTATTTCACTCATCCACCTTATGGCATTAGATGTAATCATCGTCGGCGGAGGCATCGTGGGCCTCGCGACAGCTCACCGTTTATTGGAAGCAAACCCAGCGTTGAAGATCGCTCTTTTCGAAAAAGAGGCGATGGTCTCCATGCATCAAACGGGTAATAATTCTGGGGTAATCCACTCGGGTTTATATTACAAACCCGGTTCATTGAAGGCCAAAAACTGTATCGAGGGCTACCATCAATTAATCGATTATTGCCAAAAAGAAGATATTCCCTTTGAATTGACGGGTAAAATCGTCGTGGCGAGTACGCAGGACCAACGGGTGCAATTGGAGAATTTGTACCAGCGTGGCCAGCAAAATGGTTTGGATGGGTTGAAGAAGTTAAGCTTGGAGGAAATGCGTGAATACGAGCCGCATGTGATTGGTGTAGAAGGGATGTGGGTGCCACAAACAGGCATCGTGGATTACCGTGCGGTTGCCGCGAAATTAGCCCAAGGCATTCAAGCGAAAGGTTGCGAGATGCATTTGGGTGAAAAGGTAACGAACATCACCAAAGGACTTACGTATTCCATTGTCGAAACAAGTAAAGCGGTTTATGAGGCGAAATTGATTATCAATTGCGCCGGATTATATTCGGATCAGGTCGCGCAATGGACACAAAAAGAACCTTTGGATGTGCGCATTGTGCCTTTCCGTGGGGAATATTTCAAACTTAGAAAAGAGAAAGAATATTTAGTTAAGAATTTGATTTACCCAGTGCCGGATCCCAACTTTCCATTCTTGGGTGTACACTTTACGCGCATGATGCGGGGTGGTGTGGAGGCTGGACCGAATGCCGTTTTGGCATTTAAGAAGGAAGGCTATAAGAAATTAGGCATCAATGCCAAAGAACTTTGGGATACCTTAACTTGGCCAGGATTTCAAAAAGTGGCTGCTAAATATTGGGAAACGGGTCTTGGTGAAATGTATCGCAGTTTTTCTAAAGAAGCCTTTACCAAAGCCCTGCAAGGATTAATTCCTGAAATTCAAATCGATGATTTGGTGGAAGGGGGTGCGGGGGTTCGTGCGCAGGCATGTGACCGTAGCGGAGGCTTATTGGATGATTTTTCAATTGTTCAAGACGAAAAAGTCATTAATATTTTAAATGCTCCTAGCCCGGCTGCTACTTCGTCACTTTCGATTGGGAAGACCGTGGCTGAAATGGCTTTGAGGCGGTTTGAATAAACGCACTCACTTGGGTTTCCCCAGACTGAAGTCTGGGGTTAATATAACCCTAGGCTTTAGCCTGGGGGCCAACCGTAAGGTTGAAAATCGTAAATCAACAACATGAAATTATTATTAAAATACCTTACTCAATACCGCTGGCGCGTTTTCGGAGCCTTGGGTCTCGCAGCAACCAACCAGATTTTCTCCTTGATGGATCCCTACATCTTCCGGAAAATCATTGATGACGTCGCTGCTGTCTATCACGCGGAAACACATACGATGTCACAATTCGTGGATGCCATTTGGCCTTTAGCCTTAGCATCTGTGGGCGTAGCCTTCGTGAGTCGGGTAGCGAAGAACTTTCAAGACTATATGATTAATACGGTTACCCAAAAAGTGGGGGCCAATTTATATTCGGACGGAATTCGCCACTCGTTGGAATTGCCTTATGAGACCTTCGAGGATCAGCGTTCAGGGGAGACCTTAGGGAAGTTGCAAAAGGTGCGAATTGATGTAGAGAAATTGATCACGCTGGGAATCAATATTCTTTTTCAATCGGTCATTGCTTTGGTTTTTATTTCCATTTATGCATTCTCAGTACACTGGATGGTGATGCCGCTTTTCTTAGTTACGGGACCTTTGATTGCCTGGGTTTCTTCTGTGCTAAGTAAGAAAATTAAAGTCATTCAAATTGAAATCGTTAAAGAATCCACGGGCTTAGCTGGTTCAACAACGGAGTCATTGCGTAACATCGAATTGGTGAAATCACTCGGTTTGGCGGAACAAGAAATTGCCCACTTAAATGCCACGACAGAGAAAATTCTCAAATTAGAATTGAAAAAAGTGCGTTATGTGCGTTCTATGGCCTTTGTTCAAGGAACTTGCGTCAACTTATTACGTATGTTGATGGTGGTTGTTTTGATTTATTTGATCTACCAAGGGAAAATCACCATTGGGCAGTTTTATTCCCTTAACATCTATTCGTTCTTCCTTTTTAATCCTTTGCAAGAGATTGGGAATGTGGTGAATACTTTCCGCGAAGCAGAGGTTTCGCTACAGAATTATGAAACAATCTTGTCGATTCCAAGTGAAAAGAAACCGGAGAATCCCAAGTCGATTACACACATTCAGGATTTGACGTTTGATCACGTTTCTTTTCAACATCAATCTGCGACACAAGAAGCCCTATCGGACATTTCTTTCCAAGTCAAAGGCGGCGAAACGATTGCTTTCGTGGGTCCATCGGGGGCAGGTAAATCAACTTTGGTGAAATTGTTGGTAGGCTTGTACCGACCGAAAAAAGGACAGGTCTTCTACAATGGCGAGTCGGGTGACGCGATTGATTTCGATCAATTACGTAAGAAGATTGGCTTCGTAACGCAGGATACCCAATTGTTTTCAGGGTCCATTCGGGAGAATTTATTGTTCGTAAATCCGAATGCCACGGATGCGCAATGCATGGAGGT
>JBDLUL010000160.1:0-9539 GCA_039805345.1 Bacteroidota bacterium
AGTTTGTCGAGTTAATCGCTTATATCTGCTATTTTTGCAAATATCCACTTATTTTTTGAATGCACATTGATATTCAGTATTTACCTTCTTTAGAATATTGCGCGTTAATTTTTGCTGAACCACAGATAGAATTTGAGGTTTTCGAAAATTTCCCCAAACAAACCTATCGTAATCGGAGCTATATTTTGGGGGCCAATGGTGTGGAATTATTAAGTATTCCCATAATACAGGGGACAGCTGGCAAACAATTGACAAAGGATGTTCAAATTGATTATTCACAAGAATGGATTCGTCGACATAAAGGTGCTATTCAAGCCGCATACGGCAAGGCTCCATTTTTTGAACATGTTGAGCCATTTATCGATCAGATATTTGCGAAAAAAAGTAAATTTTTAGTAGATTTAAATATTCAATTTTTAAATACAATTGCGCGTTTTTTGCAAAAGAAACCCCAGTTTAGCTTCACTGAATCATTTAATGATGCTGCTGATCATTCTTATTGGAATGTAATTGATTCAAAAAAAGAATTTACTTCACGCAATATTTATAATCCCGTTGCGTATAGGCAGTGTTTTGGCACGGAATTTGTTGCAAATTTGTCTGTGTTGGATTTAATTATGAATTACGGAATTGAATCCCGTGAAATTTTACAAAAGAGTTTGAACAAATAAAGGCTTAGGTGCGTTTTGATTAATATTAATTAGGGAAATATGGAGGCTAAGTTTTCAAATAAGGTGAAAGAAGTAATTGCATTAGCACGTGAAGAGGCTTTGCGATTAGGGCATGATTACATTGGTACCGAACATTTGATGTTGGGAATCATTCGTGATGGGGAAGGACCCGGGATTGAATTGTTACATAAATCAGGTGTTTCGTTAGATCAATTGCGTCAAAGCATTGAGCATTCGACCGCTTCTACGAGCCGTTCAAGTTTTGATAAGCAAAGCATGTTGAATATTCCTTTGACAAAGCAGGCTGAGAAAGTTTTACGTTTAACCTATTTGGAAGCCAAGTATTTCAAAACCAATTTGGTTGGTACGGAGCATTTATTGATGGCGATTTTACGTGACGAAGATAATGTTGCCACACAGATTTTAGAAAAATACCAAGTCCATTACGATTTAATCAAAGAGATGGTCGAATTCCAATCGAGTAATTCACAAGATAATCTGCCTAAAGCGAGTTCGGATACGGATGATTCTGATGATGACAATCGCTTATTTGGAGGTTCTAGTTCAGGGTCTCAAGGTGGTTCAGGTAGTTCGTCAACGGCCAAAGCAGGTGAAAAAAGTAAAACGCCAGTATTAGATAATTTTGGACGTGATTTGACGAAGATTGCCGAACAAGGTAAATTAGATCCAATTGTTGGTCGCGAAAAAGAGATTGAGCGCGTAGCGCAGATTTTGTCTCGTCGGAAAAAGAATAACCCCATCTTAATTGGTGAACCTGGTGTGGGTAAAACAGCGATTGCGGAAGGTTTAGCCTTGCGTATTATTCAAAAGAAAGTTTCGCGTGTTCTATTTGGTAAGCGTGTTGTTACGTTGGACATTGCTTCATTGGTTGCAGGTACTAAATACCGGGGACAATTCGAGGAGCGTATGAAAGCCGTGATGAATGAATTAGAGAAATCGACGGATGTGATTTTATTCATTGATGAATTGCATACGATTGTGGGTTCTGGTGGTGCTTCAGGTTCTTTGGATGCTTCGAATATGTTCAAGCCAGCCTTGGCGAGAGGAGATATTCAAGTGATTGGAGCCACAACTTTGGATGAATACCGACAATACATCGAAAAAGATGGAGCTTTAGCCCGCCGTTTCCAAACGGTGATGGTCGATGCTACAACGGTTGACGAAACAATTGAGATCTTAAATAACATTAAAGATAAATACGAAGAACATCACCATGTAATTTATACGCAAGATTCGATCGAATCGGCTGTTAAGTTATCGGATCGCTACATTTCGGACCGTTTTCTGCCGGACAAGGCGATTGACGTCATGGATGAAGTGGGAGCGCGTGTGCATATTTCAAATATTCAAGTTCCAGCGGATATTGTTGCCCTAGAGAATCAAATCGAAGTGGTTAAGCAGGAGAAGAATCAAGTTGTTAAGTCTCAGAAGTATGAAGAGGCTGCACAATTGCGTGATCGTGAGAAAAAGTTAATCGATCAATTGGAATTAGCGAAGACTAATTGGGAAGAGGAATCGAAGAAACAGAAGTTTACGGTTACGGAAGAACATGTCGCGGAGGTTATCGCACAAATGACGGGTATTCCGGTTAATCGAGTAGCAGCTAAGGAAGGGGAGAAATTGCTTCAAATGGAGCAAGAATTGACCAAGCATGTAATTGGCCAAGGTGATGCAGTTAAGAAATTGGTGAAGGCTATTCAACGGACACGTGTAGGATTGAAAGATCCTAATAAACCTATTGGTTCTTTTATTTTCTTAGGGCCAACGGGTGTAGGTAAAACGGAGATGGCTAAAGTATTAGCTACGTATTTATTTGATAAGGAAGATTCGTTGGTTCGTATCGATATGAGTGAATACATGGAGAAATTCAGCGTATCACGTTTGGTAGGTGCGCCTCCAGGCTATGTTGGTTATGAAGAAGGTGGACAATTAACCGAAAAGGTGCGTCGGAAGCCATATTCTGTCGTGTTATTGGATGAAATAGAAAAAGCACATCCAGATGTATTCAATTTGTTGCTTCAAGTATTGGATGACGGTATCTTAACAGATGGCTTAGGAAGACGTGTTGATTTTCGTAATACGATAATCATCATGACGTCGAATATTGGAGCACGTGATTTGAAGGATTTTGGTTCGGGTATTGGATTCTCTACGAAGTCTCGTGTAGACAATATGGAAGAACAAGCGAAATCAACAATTCAAAATGCATTGAAGAAAGCTTTTGCTCCTGAATTTATCAATCGCTTGGATGATATCATTGTATTTAATTCATTGGAGCGTTCAGATTTACATAAAATCATTGATTTGCTTCTGGTAAAGTTGATGACACGCTTGGCCAATTTAGGTTTTGCTGTTGAATTAACTGAAAAAGCGAAAGATTTCATTGCTGATAAAGGTTATGATCCGCAATACGGAGCAAGACCTTTAAATCGCGCGATTCAAAAGTATTTAGAGGATCCATTGGCAGAAGAAATATTAAAGGGAGAATTAGCTGAGGGGGAATTTATTGAGGCTGATTTTGTTGCTGAGGCAGAAGTTTTGACATTAACAAGAAAGAAGAAATAATACACATTAACCATTTATTACATGCAATTAGTACAAGGAAAAGTCGTTTTAGTTACGGGAGCATCGCGCGGAATTGGTCGGGCTATTGCCGATAAATTTGCTCAGTCTGGAGCTCATGTTGCTTTTACGTATTTGTCATCGGTAGAAAAAGGAGAGGCTTTGGTAAAAGAGTTGGAAGCTTATGGAGTTAAAGCCAAAGGCTATCGTTCAGATGCTTCTATGTTTGATGCTGCGGAGGAATTAGTTAACGCGGTGGTAGCTGATTTCGGTCAAATTGATGTACTGATTAATAATGCAGGTATTACAAAGGATGGTTTATTGATGCGTATGACAGAGGAGCAATGGGATGAGGTTATTCGTGTCAATTTGAAGTCGGTATTTAATTTAACAAAGGCGGTTATCAAACCGATGATGAAAGCTAAATCAGGTTCAATCGTGAATATGACTTCCATTGTAGGTGTGAAAGGTAATGCAGGACAAGCAAATTATGCTGCATCCAAAGCTGGTATTATTGGTTTTACTAAATCGGTTGCCTTGGAATTAGGGTCTCGCAATATTCGTTGTAATTCGATTGCTCCTGGTTTTATTGAAACCGAGATGACAGGAGAATTAAATGAAGCTACGGTAGAAGAATGGAAGAAGTCAATTCCGTTGAAGCGAGGTGGCGAGGCTTCTGAAGTGGCAAATGTTTGTTTGTTTCTGGGTTCCGATTTATCGTCTTATGTAACAGGTCAAACCATCCAGGTTGATGGAGGTTTATTGACTTAGATTCCATTTATTAATTAGCTAGCCTCAATTTTGCTTTGGCATGATTGAGGCTTTTTATTTATGCGCTATTTTATCTATTTGTTGGTTTTTATTTTTGCGACCTCCTGTCGGAATAATTTACCTATTCGAGGTACTGCAAGTCAATTTCAAACGGAATTGACGCCAATTCGGTCACAAATTTTAGCTGTCGATTTTTCGATGCGTTATGATAGTTTGTTTTCATATTTAGCATTCCATCCAGGTAGTGTTATTTTTGATTCAAAAAATCAGTCCGGAATTGATTTCCCCTTGCAAGTTGCGTTATTGCAAATGCCGCGCATTCAAGTAGAATCTGGAGGGAAGATTGGTCTTCAATTGCCTGTTAAAGTAGAGGCTCGACCTAATCTAGCGGGAATCAATACAGGTTTAATCCAAGCAAAAAGCAATTTGTTGCTTAATTTTCAGTGGGATTGGCGCGATATTAATCATCATACGATTGATCAATTTAACATCAATTATCAGTGGATTTCTAAACCAGAAATTCGATTAATGGGCTTTCCTGTTCAAGTGCAAGGCGTTGTGGATCCTTTGCTACAACGTCAATTGCCAAATATGCAAGCGTTGATATTAACTAAGTTAAATCAAACCCTTCGTCCTAATGCGTTAGCTAATTTATTAAATCGAGTAAATATGAATTACTCGAGTCCGATTGGAACTATAGCGTTGAGAGCTGCTGATGTAGATGTGCACGCATTGCAGTTTAATCCCGTGGGGCTGACGGGAAAACTGCTTATCCGTACGGCTTTACATGTCGGCGATACTTTAACACCTCAAACGAATCGTTGGCTTGAGATGAAATACCAAAATCAAGCACTGCCTTTCCAAGTTCAACTATCTTACGAGAGGTTAACGACAATTTTATTACAGTCTATGAAGCTTAAATATGAACAGTTTCAGATTCATGGAGATTCGTTGGGTTTACATGTTGTATTAAAAGGCTTCGGCACGGATAATGCTGAAGCTATACTTACTTTGATACCTACCCAGTTAGATTCGAATACCGTGGGAGTTCAATTGAAGGATATGTCGGTTAATGGAGTTCCTTTTTTTATTCGGGGGCACATTAAGCGGAAAGTTTTTAAGGCTATTCATGCTTATAAATGGTCAACTGTGGACGCATTAAAACTATTGAATCAAAATACTTGGGGTTTGGCTTTGTCTAATGGTGAGGTACAAATACAGCAAGTGACTTATACGCCCAAAGGATTAGGTGTTTCGGGGGAAATTCGAGGAAATTGGGAGCTAAGAAAATAGTCGTACTTTTGCCTTGAGAAAATAAACCATCTTATCGCTTTTTAAAGAGGAAAGTCCGAACAACACAGAGCGCCGTGCTTCTTAACAGGAAGGGGGACCGCAAGGTTCTACAGCTAGTGCCACAGAAAATTACCGCCTTTCGAGGTAAGGGTGAAAAGGTGGGGTAAGAGCCCACCGCTAATTTGGTGACAAGTTAGGCATAGGTAAACCTCACGGGTTGCAAGATCAAATAGGCTGGCTGTCGCAAGACAAAAGGGTTGCTCGTCCGATGTCAGTGGGTAGATTGCTCGAGCGAATGAGTGATCATTCGTCAAGATAAATGATAAGAGGGCATGTAAATGCTTACAGAATTCGGCTTATCGGTTTATTTTCTCATTTTTCCTGTTTGTATTGTAGGATTTAATTCCTATTTTTGCAGACATTTTTATTAATCGAGGGACGAGATCCTTCACAAACCCATACATAATGGCTGTTAAAATTAGATTAGCGCGTCGTGGACGCAAGAAGTTAGCAATGTTCGATGTTGTTGTTGCAGATGCTCGTGCACCTCGTGACGGTAAATTCGTAGAGAAAATCGGAACATACAATCCTAACACCAATCCAGCAACAATCGTTTTGAACGAAAAACAAGCGATTCAATGGGTATTAAATGGTGCTCAACCAACTGATACTGCACGTACGGTACTTTCTTCAAAAGGTATTTTATATGCAAAACACTTACAAGTAGGTGTATTGAAAGGTGCGTTGACACAAGAGCAAGCGGATGCGAAATTTGAAGCTTGGAAAGTAGAAAAAGCGAAGCAAGTAGAAGCAAGCAATGCGAAATTAGCTCAATCAAAAGCAAAATCTAAAGCATCTCGTTTAGAAGCTGAGGCGAAGGTATCATCTGCTCGTGCAGAAGTTATCGCTGCTAAAAACAAAGTTGCTGACGAGGCTATCGTTGCAAGTGTTGTAGAAGCAATCAACGAGGCAGAAGAGGAAGCAACAGGTGTAGAAGTGGAAGAAGTAGTAGCTGAAGCTCCTGCAGTTGAGGAAACTCCAGCAGTAGAAGAGGCACCAGCTGCTGAAGAAGCTCCTGCAGTTGAAGAAGCACCAGCTGCTGAAGAAGCTCCTGCTGCTGAAGCTAGCGAAGAGGCTGCTGCTGAATAATTTTTATTAATTTTAAAGAATCATACAGATTTGTTTATCAAGTTTGTATGATTTTTTTTTGTACCTATGGCAAAGACAGAATATTTTGAGTTAGGCTATCTCGCGAAGCCACATGGATTAAAAGGAGCATTTCACGTGTTTATGGATGTTGACGATCCCTATGAATACGAAGATTTGGATGCGGTATTTGTCCAACAGGGGAATGAGATGGTTCCTTATTTTATCGAGGATTTACAGATTCGCGAAAACTTGAATTTGATGAACCTTGAAGGGATTGAATCGTTAGATGCAGCGAAAGAGCTCGTAGGTTCAAAATTGTTTTTACCTGTAGCCATGTTACCTAAATTGAAAGATGATCAATTTTATTACCATGAAATTGTTGACTATCAAGTAAATGATCAGGCATTAGGTGCTTTAGGAACCGTCAAGGAAGTTTATTCGACAGGAGCTCAAGATGTCATTATCATGATTTATCAAGGAGTAGAGGTATTGATTCCTTTAACGGATGAAATTGTACCCAAGGTTGATAAACAAAATAAAGTAATTACAACCCATTTACCTGATGGGCTTTTGGATGTTTACATGAATGAGTCTTATGATGCGGATTGATATAATTTCAGTAGTACCTAACTTAATGTCGAGTTTCTTTGAATATTCGATTTGCAAGCGTGCGGCGAATGCTGGACTTGTGGAAGTTGTATTACATGATTTACATGATTTTTCAACAAAAAAGCATAAGCAGATTGATGATTATCCTTTTGGAGGTGGTGCTGGAATGGTTATTGCCATAGAGCCGTTGACGCGTTGCTTGGACCAATTGATGTCAGAGAGAGCGTATGATGAGGTTATTTTCTTCTCGCCTGATGGACTTGTACTGAAGCAAGGATTAGCAAATCAACTTAGCCTTTGTCAAAACATGATTTTTATTTGTGGTCATTATAAAGGAATTGATGAACGAGTTCGGGAGAAATACGTAACCAAAGAGATTTCTATTGGCGATTATGTTTTATCAGGCGGTGAATTAGCGGCTGCCGTTACTGCCGATTCAATTATTCGGTTAATACCGGGTGCGATTGGTGATGAGAGCTCTGCTTTGACAGATTCTTTTCAAGATGGTTTATTGGCACCCCCTGTATATACAAGGCCTGCTTCATTCGAGGGTATGGATGTTCCCGAGATTCTACGCTCGGGTAATGATAAATTAATCGAGGCATGGCGGCATGAGCAGGCTGTCAAGCGTACGATGGAACGGAGACCTGATTTATTGAATGATTAAACAGGCTTCCATAACACCGCGCGTAATGATATCCTTAGGGTTATTGTATCTGATTTGGGGATCTACTTTCCTCAGTGTGCGTATTTTGTTGGACTATTTGCCTCCATTGGTTATTACATTTTCTCGTAATTACACAGCGGGATTTCTTTTACTTATTTGGTCAATAGTAGGTGGTCATTGGAAACCGATGTCTTCCAAACATTGGCGTGTCCATTTGCAAGCGGGTATTCTGTTAATTGCCTTAGGAAATGGTTTTATGTCACTTGCTGGTCGAATTGTACCATCGGGTTTTTCTTCTGTTTTCATGGCTTTAGGGCCTTCTTTGTTGGTATTATTCTTTTGGATAGATGGTCGTAAACCAAGTATTCGAAAGATGCTTGCAACTGGAATTGGACTTTTAGGTATCATTGCTTTAGCTTCCCAAAAAACACTCGCGATTACAGGTCAGGAACAAGATTTTTTGATAGGTATTTTGTGTTTGTCCATCGCGGTCATTGGTTGGAATATAGGCGTTTTTCGGATACAAGTCACGGCAGCTAATTCTTACCATTTCACGCAGGTTTGTGCGATTCAAATGCTTTTTGGAGCATTTGTAGTTTCATGGATCAGTTACTTTCATGGTGATTTTGAATTGATCCATATCGCAGCTTTACCTGTCAAAGCTTGGTCGGTATTTCTTTATTTAGCCTTAATTGGTAGTATGCTAGGTTTTTCATTGTTCGGTTATTTGTCGAAAGCCTGTGATGCTACTTTGGTGGCTACTTATACCTACGTTAATCCTGTTATTGCCTTAATTTTAGGTAATTTAATTCTCGATGAGCCTTTAAGTATTGGATTGCTACTGGCAAGCTTCTTGATTCTTCTTGCCGTTGTATTAATTACGACTGAAAAACAAAAATCGATTGCATGATGAAATATATTTTGACATTTGGTCTTATGATGACATTACTTTCAGCGCAAGCGCAAGTACCTCAAGCGCTTTATCCGGGTGAAATACCTAATTATATTGCTGGTCCTAATAGGGAAAGTTCCACCACTTCAGGTGGGATTTTACGTATTTCTAATGTGACAAACCCCGTTTATACACTTTATTTATCCTCGGTCGATGAAAAAGTGAAGAAGCCCATGGTGATCATTTTTCCAGGTGGAGGATATCGGATTTTAGCTGCATCCCATGAAGGCAGTGATATTGCTCGAAAATTTAATGAGATTGGTGTGCATGCGATGGTAGTTCATTATCGTTTGCCTGATAGTACACGTCAAGTAGAGAAACAATTTGCGCCATTGCAAGATGCCCAACAGGCGATTCGGGTTGCGCGCCAACAAGCTAATGTATGGAATGTCGATTCAACTAAGATCGGTGTGATGGGTTTTTCAGCTGGGGGGCATTTAGCTGCAAGTGCGGCGACGCATTTTTCGAATGACTACACGAAAATTAATGATGGTCAAAATTTACGACCAGACTTCCAATTACTTATTTACCCTGTTGTTAGTTTCCGCGCTTACAGTCATCAAGGATCTGTTAGTAGTTTACTTGGTCAGAATAAATCAGAAGAATTACTCCACTTATTTTCGAATGAAGAGCAGGTAAATGCAAATACTCCGAGAGCTTTTTTGGTACACGCATCCGACGACGGTGCAGTACCAGTGGCGAATTCATTAAATTATGCGGCCGCTTTAGCTAGTAACAAAGTATTAGTTGATTTGCATATTATGGCCAAAGGAGGCCATGGATTCGGACTTGTAAATAAAACGACAGAAGAATATTGGTTTGATCGCCTTGCCACTTGGTTTAA
>JBDLUL010000161.1:0-16822 GCA_039805345.1 Bacteroidota bacterium
GCAAGAATTGTTTCTTCCGGGGCTAAGTTTGAAATCGCTAAAAGAATCCCATCAACTACTGCTTCTGGGGCATAATCCCCGCCCATCACGTCGATTGCTATGTTCATTCAATAGGTGTTTAAATACTAAAACTAAGGACAAAAATAGTATTAATTTTAGTCAAAAAATAGTATTTTAACGGGATATTTTCAGCGAAGCTCAAAAAAATCGTAAATATTTGGCCTGCCTGGTAAAATTAACGTGTAGCGTAGCCTTCTACAATCATTTTACCTTTGTAATATAAGTTCCCCTCATACACGTGTGCACGGTGATAAAGGTGAGTTTCGCCTGTTTGTGGATCTACTCCTAAATGCTTAGGAGTTCCGAAATCATGCGCTCTTCTTGTATCACGACGAGTAGTAGAGATTTTTCTTTTAGGATGTGCCATCGTATTAGTTAATTAATTTTATTTTAAATCTTTTAATTTTTGAAGTGCTGCCCAGCGAGGGTCAATTGCCTCCTCTGTTGTTGATGCAGGTTTGTCATCCGCCCGATCTGTCGTGTAGATAAAAACATCTTCCGATGCTACATCTTCTTCTGCTAAAAAGCGAGGATGCAACTTTTTCATCGGCACTTCTAATGCAATGAAATCGAATATATCCTGCGACAAATCAAGTTTTGGTTCCTTTCTGTCTAATAAAAACAGATTGTCTCCTAAATCCTCTGAATGATCTGAATACTTAAAAATAAGCTTCTCGTTTACCTCAAATGGGTAATCAAAGACCTCTAATGAACGATCACAAATCAATTCAATCGAGCCCGTAATCTTCAGTTGGACCTGTATCATTAATGCCGACTTCGTTAAGTCAGCACTTGCTTCAAATGTACCTTTTTCAACCCAATCCTGCTCAAAAGCAGCAAAAAAGGCATCGTCACCGCTAAATGCATAGTGATACGATTTGTCCTCTAAGGCTATAATAGGTATCTGAAATGCTTCTAATACTTTCATGTTGACCTTGCTTGAAAAAAGGAATGCAAAATTAGGTAAATTTTTGTAAACAACAAGAGATGCGTTTACCTTTTTCATAAAATCTTCCGACCTTTGAAATTATGAAACGTTTGAATGGGGCATGGATTGCCTATTGGGTTGTATTTCTCTTGTTTGAAATCGTTAGCGCGTGTTACATCGAGGCATTTGATCGATTTGACCAAATGCGCATCGTCAATAATTGGCATGCATATAAATTAGACTACTTCTTTCGTGCACTCACATTTGCTGGAGAATTGCTAATACCCGTGCTCGTGATTATTCTACTTTTTTATAAGAAGCGCGCTTGGTTGAAGCCATTTTTATTTTCCTATGGGCTTTCAACGCTCATAGTTCAAGGATTAAAGCATTTAGTTTTTTCATCAGCCTTGCGACCTTATGCTTATTTCAAAGCGGTGGATATTCCTTGGTATTTAGTGCCAGGTGTAGAAATTCATGAACACAACAGCTTTCCTTCCGGTCATACCGCAGCTGCTTGGTTCTGTTTTATGTGGATTGCTTTGTATATCAACAAGCGATGGGCTGGAATTTTGATGGCTTTGTTGGCCTGCGGTGTCGGTATTTCGCGCGTATATTTATTTCAACATTTTCCGGTTGATGTAGCTTTTGGAGCTTTTATCGGAATCATTTGTTCTTCGATTTTCTATTATAGCTCTCATGAAAATATTGCAGCGTAGTCCCTACTTGTTTTGGGTGCTTGTGGGTTGTTTGGTATATGTGCCCTTTTTAGGGTCCTCTCAATTATTTGATTGGGACGAAATTAATTTCGCGGAATCGGCACGGGAAATGTTAGTTACCGGCGATTATTTAACGGTTCAAATCAATTTTCAGCCGTTTTGGGAGAAGCCTCCTATTTTCATGTGGTTACAGGTATTGAGCTTTCAGGTTTTCGGGACCTTCACGGAAAACGCTTGGACTTCGATGGAATTTGCGGCACGCTTTCCGAATGCACTTGTCGGGATTGTTACGCTATTGGTTGTATTTCGTATCGGTAAGAAACATGTTTCAGACTCATTCGGGCATTTGTGGGCATTTTCCTATCTGGCTGCGATGACTCCGCATGTCTATGCAAGTTCGGGGATTATTGATCCGCTTTTCAACCTATTTATTTTCCTAGGAATTTATAGTTACTCGCAATTTTATGCGCAGCCTAATGCACTTCGATGGGCGATTTATGCAGGACTAAGCATTGGCTTGGGCATGTTGACCAAAGGTCCCGTTGCTTTGTTATTGTGGGGGGCTACTTTATTGGTCTTAGGGATTTGGCAACAAGTTTGGAAATCCAAACCTGTTTCACGATTGTTGTTTGGCGCGTGCCTCACGGGAATCCTCGCGGTATGCATTTTTGCTTCATGGTATGCGATGATCATTATGAAATTCGGATGGGGGATTTGGGATGATTTTGTGGCCTATCAAATTCGATTGATGACGACAGGGGATGCGGGGCATGGCCAACCGGTTTATTACCATGTCTTGGTCTTGTTGCTGGGCTGTTTGCCTATTTCGATTTGGGCAGGTGCGCGATTGCTTCGGAGAAAATCGTCGGATGAAACGATTGATTTGACGCGCTGGATGCAAGTATTATTTTGGGTTGTGCTGGTGGTTTTCAGCTTGGTTAAGACAAAGATTATTCATTATTCGTCCATGTGCTGGATACCATTAACCTATTTTTCTGCGCAAGTGCTATTGGAATTTCAATCGGGTCAGTGGACATGGAAACGTTCCTATTCATTTGTATTAGGATTTGTTGGGGTGCTATTTGGTGTCGTCTTAACTTTGGTTCCACTCATTGGAATGTATGCGGCTGAAGCTTCTGTATACATCAAAGATGCCTTTGTACAGGGGAATTTACAAGCGCCCGTTTACTGGGCAGGTTGGGAATGGTTGATTGGGTTGACTTTCATCGTACTTGTTCTTTGGACCGTTGTTCGGAGCAAAGTGAGTTTCCAACGAATCATTCGATTGATGTTGGGAAGTGTTTTGGTGATGATGTGTTTTATGGCGCTTGTTTTGCCGAAGGTTGCGGGATACACCCAAGCGACTCCCATTGATTTTTATGTTGCTCACGTAGGCCAACAGGTTTACATCGAGACGGTCGGCTTTAAATCCTTTGCACACTTGTTGTATTTTCAGAAACAAGGGCCAAGTCCGGACGGAGAATCCTTAATGAAAAAATCCTCGACAGACCGTCCATCGTATTTTGTGATGAAGTCGGATGCCGAGGATCGTTTTAGGTATCATCCTCATTTGCAATTAATCAAAGAGGAGAATGGTTTTTTATTTTACAAGCATGTAAACTAGTTGCCGTTCGGGAAAAAGAATGCACCTTCGATGGCTGCATTTTCATCGGAATCAGAACCGTGAATGGCGTTTGAGCTCAAAGAACGCGCGAAACGCTTACGAATAGTTCCTTCTGCTGCTTTCGCTGGATCCGTTGCGCCAATTAACTCGCGGAAATCTGCTACGGCATGCTCCTTTTCCAAGATCATGGGAATGATTGGATTGGATGACATGTATTCACATAATTCGCCATAAAATGGGCGTTCGTTATGAACTTCGTAGAATTTACCAGCCTCTTCAGGTGTCAAGTGTACTTTTTTTATCGCTACAATGCGGTAACCCGCTTCTTCAATTTGTTGGATGATTGGCCCTGTAAACCCGTCAATGACAGCATCAGGCTTAATCATGGTAAATGTTCTATTTGTTGGCATTACGTTTTTTTTACAAATTTATCTCTAACTTTGCGAACGCCCAAATTTGTCGGGCGATACGTTTATTTATGTCTTCGATTTCTGCGCTGCGCGCCCTATTAATTCCTGGTCAATCTGTTGTCATTACGACGCACTTCAATCCTGATTCTGATGCTATTGGTTCAAGTTTAGCTTGGCAGAAGTATTTGATTAAGAAGGGTTTGCAGGTTGATGTTGTTATTCCTTCAGGTCTGTCGAAGAATTTGACTTGGATGCCGGGAGCGGATGCGGTGTTGGACTTTGAAAATATCTTGCACAAGGCGACCATTGAAACGAAAATTCAGTCGGCAGATTGGATATTTTGCTTGGATTTCTCAGGCATGCAGCGTTTGCATGGACTTGCGAACTGGGTGAAGTCGGCCCGTTGTCAAAAAGTCGTTATCGATCATCATTTAGATCCGGAGGATTTTGCCGACTATTACTACCATCGTACCATTGCTGCGTCCACTTGTGAGTTAATCGTTGATTTGATAACGGAATGGGGCGACGAGGATTTGATCGATGAAGCGATGGGATCTTGCTTGTATTCGGGGATTATGACTGATACGGGTTCTTTCCGACATCCGAATACGACGGCACATGTACATGAGGTTGTTGCAACATTGATAAAAAAAGGAGTGAATACAAATGCGGTACATCGCAAGGTATTTGATTCGGCGAGCTTGCATCGCATGCGTTTTTTGGGTCATGTATTAGCTAACCGCTTGGAATATTTAGCTGAATATCATTTGGCCTTGCTGTGGATAACGGAAGAGGATCAAAAACAATTTAATTCACAAGCGGGAGATACGGAGGGTATGGTGAATTATGGTTTACAATTAGAAGGTGCTGTTTGGTCGATTTGTATGATTCAGCGTCCAGATGGCGTGAAGTTGTCATTCCGTTCGATTGAGCCATTTGCGGTGAATACATTTGCTTCGACCTATTTTGAGGGAGGAGGGCATAAAAATGCATCGGGTGGAAGATTTTCTGCTGGAGGAATCGAACAAGCGAAGGAAAAATTAAAGGAAGTGTTACCTTTGTATCTTTCTGAAATAAAACGAGTTAAAAATTTATAAAATAAACAAATAATCATGCGTAAATCGATTGGATTACTAGCTGTAGCTGCTGCGATGGTAGTGGGATGTGGCAAAGACAAAGTAGAAGTCATTGAAGGAGTGAAAATTCAAATTCACGAGCACGATGATAAAGCACAAAAGTTGAAAGATGGTGATATCATCACTTTTGATTTGGTGATTCGTAATGGAGCAGATTCAGTTTTACAGGATACGCACAAAGAAGGCCAACCGGGTAAAGGGATGGTTCAGGCGCCACAAGCGGCTCCAGGAACATTCAAGGGAACATTTGAAAATGGATTGCGTTTGTTATCAGTAGGTGATTCTGCAACGATTTTGGTGCCGATTGATAGTTTAATTAAAACGGTTCAGGCTCCATTGCCTCCATTCTTGAAGCCAGGAACAGATTTGAAATATTCGGTTCGTATTTTGAAAGTTCAATCGAAAGGTGAATTTGAGAAAGAGATGGAAGCGCAAGCGGCTGTAGCGAAGCAGAAAGCAGCCAAGTTAATCGCACAGGAGCCAGCATTAATTGCGGCATATATTGCTAAAACAGGAAAAACCTTCCAAAAAACAGCATCAGGCTTGAATTATTCGATTGAAAAAGCCGGTTCAGGTCCATCTCCTAAAATGGGTGAGACTTGGGTGGTAAACTACCGGGGTACATTTATGAATGGAAAGGAATTTGACAAAGGAAGTGCTTCAGAAATGCCATTGGGTCAGATGATTCCAGGTTTTAATGAGGCCTTGACTTTGATGAAAGCAGGTGGGAAAGCGACGTTTGTCATTCCTTCACCTATCGCTTACGGAGATCAACCTCGTGGTCCGATTCCAGCGAATTCGGTGCTTGTATTTGAATTGGAAGTTCTTTCGAAGAAATAATTTTCGGATATTTTATTATCATTAATACGAAATGCTAACCTAAATCGTTAGCATTTCGTTGGTTAATTGAGACTCATAATTAAATCAAAGTCGATTGAAAAAGGTATTACTTGCATTTGGAATTATGTTAGGCATGACATCTTGTTTGTCTAATGTGGAGTTAGCAGATGAGGCGAAAGCGAAAGAGAGTCAGGCGCAGATCTTGTCCTATTTTGCTAAGTTGAATCAAAATCCTATCGCGATAGAAGATGGTTCCTATTACTACGTTGCCAAGCCAAATGTTGCCGGCGAAAAGGCCTCGAAAGGGGATACCGTTCAGATGCATTATGTTTTGTCTAACATGCTAACAGGGGAGATCTTGGATAGCACAAAAACCCCATTGGTCTATCAATATGGTTTTTTGAATCCGATCTATGCTAAATTGTTGGCTTATATTAAAGAGGGAGAACAAGCTGTGATGGCGCTTCCTGGGACATCCCAGAGTTTTGTTGGTTTACCTGCCTATACACCTTTGAAAGTGATGGTGAAGGATTATGTCGTACGTAGTCAAAAGGATCAAATTGAGGAATTTATTGCGAAGAAAAAATTAACCGTAACCGAGCAAACGGCAAATGGGTTACGTTATATTCGATTAAATTCTGGAACTGGCGAAATACCAGCGAGTGGTAAAGTTGTTAAGTTGAAATACACGGGTCGTTTTTTAAATGGCTTTGCTTTCGATGGCAATATGGCGCGCACAGATAGTTTTTCAGTTACCATTGGGGGATCTTCAACGGTTGTTGGTTTTCAGACGGGTGTCGAAAAAATGCGTTTAGGTGAACGTGCTATCTTAGTCTTCCCATCTACCATCGGGTATGGAGAGAAGGGGTCTGGGTCAAGCATTCCAGGATATACACCACTTGTATTTGAAATCTATGTTGCCAAAATTGACTAATCAGATGAAATATATTTGCGGGATATTGTTTCTATTTGCAGCGTTTTTATCAAGCTGTACGATGGATACTGTTGACGAACAATCAACCAAGAATGAGCTTGATATTCAGAATTACATCAAGCAAAGAAATCTGACGATGCAGAAGTCGGCAGACGGCTTATACTACCAATTGAATACAACGGGTAGTACAGGGAAGCTAAAGAATTTAGGGGATCTAGTTACCTTTCATTATAAGCTAACGCTACTCGATGGAACCATTGTCGACAGCACTTCTCGAGCTAAAAATATAAACCGGTCTAACGTTTGGGGTTTGTCCAATTCGATATTTACGCTTCCGCTTTCCTTATTGAAGGAAGGGGAGAGTGGGCTGTTTTTATTGCCAGCTTCGCTGGGTTTTGGTGGGACTTCTTACGGTAACATTCCTGCATTTTCTGTGCTTAAATTAGAGTTAAGCATTGAAGCCGTGCGTAATGAAGCGGAGCAAATTGCCTTGATTCAAAAAACGTATGGAATTGTTAATCCAGAGAAAACGAGTTCGGGGCTATTATTTTCTAAAATCGTTGATAACCCGAGCGGTGCGTTGATTTCAGCAGATGCGCCTGTCTTGGTGAATTATATTGGTCGATTGCCATATAGTTATATGCATGCGGATGCTTCGGGTTCGTATGTTTACAATGCGATTTTTGGTTCGGGTACCTTAGGTACACCTACTGTTCCTTTTATTCTTAGTAACAATAATTTGATTGCGGGATTTACTGAGGCATTGAAGAAAATGCGTGTGGGTGAGAAGGCCGCTGTTATTATCCCTTATTCGTTAGGATATGGGACGGCGGGCAATGATGCAATTCCGGGATATTCTCCTTTGTATTTTGAAATTACGGCCGTAGCGCCATAGTATACATGAAACCTACCCTTTACTTAGCTACTCAAAACAAACATAAAATTGAAGAAATAAAAGATCTCCTCGGGGATCTTTTTGACATTCATACGGTATTCGAATTGGGTTTATCGATTGAAATTCCTGAGACGGGTAATACCTTGCAAGAAAATGCTAGGCAAAAGGCTGAATTTATCGCAGAACATTTTCAGGTGACCTGTTTATCTGACGATTCGGGTTTGGAAGTTAATGCCTTGGGTGGAAGACCTGGAGTTTATTCTGCTCGCTATGCGGGGGAACCCAAAGACGATGCGGCTAATGTAGATAAATTACTTTTTGAATTAAATGATTCCGCAGATCGGTCTGCCCGTTTTGTTACTGTTTTGACCTTACATCATCAAGGGCACTATTTTAGTTTTGAGGGGGAGGTATTAGGGGATATCGTACGGGAGCCTCGTGGCACGCAGGGTTTTGGATACGACCCCGTTTTTCAGCCATTAGGAAACCATAGGACGTTTGCCGAAATGTCAATGGCAGAAAAAAATGCATTAGCCCATCGGGCACGTGCGATGCAAAAGTTTAAAAGCTTTCTAGTTGAGACGGATTTTTTTGCTCC
This sequence comes from Bacteroidota bacterium, assembly GCA_039805345.1. Lineage (GTDB taxonomy): Bacteria > Bacteroidota > Bacteroidia > Cytophagales > Spirosomataceae > Aquirufa. Next base: position 8,142 of record JBDLUL010000161.1, read on the forward strand.
CAATAGCTAAAATATCGATGTAATTCATATTTTTGAAAGATGTTACCCTTTTCATAATGCTCAGACGCGGTGGCCTTTTCAGGCTTCTATTTTTCGTTTTGTTGTGTGCACAGTCAGCTTTTTCACAAGTTGTGATTAAAGGGCGTGTGACAGATGCCGCGAATGGGGATCCGATTCCATTTGCCTCGGTTGGAGTAATAGGGTTAAATTTCGGTGCTACCACCAACTTTCAAGGGGAATTTACCTTGCATGCCAAATCCATGTCTGATTCGCTTTTTGCGTCGGTTGTTGGTTATAAAAAGCGGATTAAATGGGTCGATAAGAAATTGAAAACCATTGAACTTGATTTTCAATTGGAATCTGCGACCAAGGAAATGACTGAGGTGATGGTTTACTCAGGTGAAAATCCCGCTTTTAAGATCCTGCGGAATGTACTCAAGCATCGTGCATACAACGATCGCAGCAAGCTTGAATCCTATGAATATTCGTCTTATTCGAAGATGGAACTTGACGTGGATAATATCTCTGAAAAATTCAAGGATCGTAAGGTCATGAAGGATATATCAGCGGCCGTTAAGAAATTTGAAAAATTAGCAGGGGAAGATGGGAAATTGGTTATTCCCACTTACATCTCAGAATCCATCAGTAAGTTTTATTACCGAGATTCGCCTCAGCGTAAGCGTGAGCACGTCTTAAAGACGAATATTAAAGGGGTCGGAGTGAAGGAAGGAAGTGTGATTTCTCAATTGGTCGGTGGAAATTTAGTCGCAAATTATAATTTTTATCAAGCTTACGTTTCCTTTTTCGGAAAGGATTTCGCGAGTCCAATCGGTGACAATTGGAAAGGGAATTATAAATTTTATCTCGGGGATACTGTCAATGTTGATGGGCATGTGTGCTACCAATTGGATTTTGATCCTAGGAATCCGATGGACCTTGTTTTTTCTGGTCAAATGTGGATCGATACAACATCGTTTGCATTGGTGCAGATCGAAGCATCTGTCGATAAAGCAGCCAATCTGAATTTCATTGATAAGATTAAGATTTCCCAAGAACTTGAGCAAACAGAAACGGGTGCTTGGCTGCCGGCAAAGACACGATTTCTGATTGATATCGAAGAGATTACGAAAAATTCAGCCGGAATGTTGTTGAAGATGTATATCTCAAACAAAGATTTTGTGGTCAATAAACCACATCCGCTTTCGTTCTATGATTTGGCCTCTGAGGTCGCTGAAGATGCCAAAGAGCCCGATCCGAATTATTGGAAGTTTGCCCGCCATGATCCCTTAAGTAGGCAGGATTTGATTGCCTCATCCTTGATTGATTCGGTCAAAAATTTACCTGTTGTACGTAGTTATGTGGAGGTTGCTGAAATTGTTGTCAGTGGATTCAAAAAGTTCAATAATGTAGAATTTGGCCCCTATATTAATAGTTTTGCGATCAATAAGGTTGAAGGAGCACGATTCCGATTGGGTTTTCGGACGAATGCCAACTTTGATAAAAACTGGATTATACGAGGTAATGTTGGATTTGGAACCAAAGACTTGGTTCCAAAATATTCGGCTGAGATCGACTATTTGTTTTCGAGAAAAAAGTGGACGATGGCGGGTATTCGCCACAGTTACGATATCGAACGCGTGGGCTTGACGCCAGAATTAATTGGGGATAATAAGTTATTTTATGCTTTTACCCGTTGGGGAGCGTTTTCTGGCGCCTTTTTCCGTCGGGAAAGTGAAGCATTTTTTACTACAGAATTACTCAAAGGCCTAAGCATTACGAGTTCCTTAAATACGCGTTCATTCGACCCCTTGTTTCGTTTTCAATTTCGGTTGAACCCGGAGCTGGGAAAAGCTTCTCCCGTTCAGGATTATTATCAAGAATCTTTTGTGACGTTGGAGGCTCGTTTCGCCCGGAATGAAACGTATATCATGAATGGTAACGAAAAGATTACCTTGGCTACCAAACGAATTCCTGTGATTACGTTCAAATACCAACGCGGAATAAAAGGATTTTTAGGAGGTGATTTTGATTATGAACGTTTCACCTTGAAAGCACATCAAACGTTCCGTTTGGGTAAATTGGGGCGTTCGGATTATACGTTGTCCGCCGGATACACACCCGCTAATTTGCCTGCCCCCTTGTTGTTTCCTCATTTAGGTAATGAGACTTTTTTCTTTGTACGTAGTGCATTCTCGACGATGAATTATTTTGAATTTGTGAGTGATCAATATGCTTCACTTCAGTTGAATCATAATTTTGAGGGATTGTTTTTCAATCGCTTGCCCTTGATTAAAAAATTGAAATGGCGTTTTATTGCGAGTTCAAATATTTTAATGGGAAGTCAGCGCAAATCGAATCAAGAGATTATGAAGGATGTTAATAATCCGCTGAAATCTAAGTTTTTGGATCAATATGCCTTTGACTCCTTAGATCCCAATAAACCCTTTGTGGAGGTTGGTTATGGGATTGATAATATTTTCAAGGTATTTCGGTTACAGGCATTTCATCGGTTAACCTATTTAGATCATGGAAATCCCCAACGGTTCCGTTTGATGGCATCCATCAATTTTGCGTTCTAATCTATGTTTTTAGTATATTATTAAGACAAAAATTTAAACATTTCAAGAACTTTTTTGGTCTTCTTGATTTTAGCTGGTAACGGGCCTATATTTGAAACGCGGCAATAAATTGCCATTTAAAGAATTATGATTTTTATTATTGCAGGTCTTTCTATTTTGAGTTATTTATTGGGTTCGATCCCAACTGCAATTTGGTATGGTACGAATTACCACGGAATCGATATTCGTACGCAGGGTAGTGGAAATGCTGGAGCAACAAATACCTTTCGCGTATTAGGCAAGAAGGCCGGAAGCATCGTATTATTTGTAGATGCATTGAAAGGGTTTTTAGCCACGGGCTTAGCAGCCGTCTTGTATTATTTTCAGTTAATTGATTGGCAAACGTGTGTAACTTTGAAGATTTTCTTTGGTTTCTTAGCCATCATCGGTCATCTGCTTCCTGTATTTTGTGATTTTAAAGGAGGGAAAGGGGTTGCAACAACCTTGGGGATGGTTTTAGCCTTACATCCATTGGCTGCACTTGTGAGCATCACTGTTTTCTTAGTTGTTTTTGGTATTTCGCACTATGTTTCCTTAGGTTCCATGGTCGCTTCGATTGTATTTCCTTTATTGTTTTCCTATGGCGTATTTGGAGAAGAGATACCTACGCTCATCTATTTTGGGTATTTTATCGCCTTCCTCGTTGTATTTACGCATCGCATGAACATTGTACGCATCTTTCAGGGAACTGAAAATCGTATGTATCTGATTCCTTCAAAGAAGTAAAGCCTCAGTTTATTTTTTTATATTTGTTCGTGGAAAGCTAATTCATTCCGCCTACATCATATGACACAAACGCAACAGTATATTGACGCAAATCGCGATCGTTTTTTAGCTGAACTTCTTGATTTTTTACGCATCCCTTCCATATCTGCAGATCCAGCTTATGCAGGTTCTGTTCGCCAAACAGCGGAGTGGGTGGCCAACAATCTTCGTCTCGCGGGAGCTGATCAGGTGCGCTTGGAAGAAACAGCTGGATTTCCCATTGTCTATGGGGAAAAGATGGTTGCTCCTTCTGCACCGACGGTTTTGGTGTACGGGCATTACGATGTGCAACCTGCAGATCCGTTGGAATTGTGGGACAATCCTCCCTTTGAACCGGTGATTAAAGATGGCTTGATTTTTGCTCGTGGCGCTTGCGACGATAAGGGTCAGGTATTTATGCATGTCAAAGCGTTTGAAGCCATGCTAGCAAGTGGTGAATTAGCCTGCAATGTGAAGTTTATGATTGAAGGGGAGGAAGAAGTAGGTTCAGATAATTTAGGTTTGTTTGTGGCTTCACATAAAGATTTGTTGAAAGCGGATGTTATTTTAATCTCAGATACTGCGATTATTGCAAATGATATTCCATCCATCGATGTAGGTTTACGTGGCTTGAGTTATATGGAAGTGGCGGTTCAAGGGCCTAACCGAGATTTACATTCAGGCGTTTATGGGGGTGCTGTTGCGAATCCGATCAATATATTATGTCAAATGATTGCCTCCTTGCACGATGAGTTTAATCATATCACGATCCCTGGATTTTACGATGGCGTGTTAGACTTAAGCGCTTCCGATCGCGCAGCTATGGCTCAAACTCCTTTTGACTTAGAAGCCTACCAGAAGGATTTAGGTATCCAGTCGGTGCACGGAGAAAAAGGTTACTCAACGCTAGAGCGTGCGTCGATTCGACCAACCTTGGATGTCAATGGTATCTGGGGAGGTTATACGGGAGAGGGTGCAAAGACGGTTTTGCCATCGATGGCTTATGCGAAAATATCCATGCGTTTGGTACCGAATCAGAGTTCTGATGAAATCACACGTTTGTTTACGGAGCACTTTTTATCAATCGCACCGAAGGGTGTGAAGGTAAGTGTCAAAGCGCATCATGGCGGTGAGGCGTATTTAATGCCTACGGATAGTATTGCTTATCAGGCTGCGTCAGATGCTTTAGCGACAACCTTCGGGAAAGAGCCTGTGCCAACGCGTGGTGGCGGAAGTATCCCGATTGTAGCCTTGTTTGAAAAAGAATTAGGAGTTAAGTCGATATTGATGGGATTCGGATTAGATTCTGATGCGATTCACTCGCCCAACGAGCACTATGGCTTGTTTAATTTCTATAAGGGTATTGAAACGATACCGCATTTCTTCTCGAATTACCAGCAATTATCTAAGTAAGATGGCAGAAAACTTAACATTATTGGCGACTGAATCCGCATCGCGTTATGAGGATTTAGATAAGCAGTCGGTAGATACCTTATTACGTCAAATCAATGCAGAAGATAAAACGGTTCCGTTGGCCGTTGAAAAGGTTATTCCCAATATTGAAGCACTCGTGAATCAAATAGTTCCACGGATGGAGCAAGGAGGGCGTCTGTTTTATATCGGTGCGGGTACTTCAGGTCGTTTAGGCGTTGTGGATGCATCGGAATGTCCGCCTACCTATGGCGTGCCATTTGATATGGTGATTGGGATTATTGCGGGTGGCGATGGAGCAATTCGCAAGGCGGTTGAGAATGCGGAGGATGATCCGATTCAAGCCTGGAAAGATATGGAAGCTTATGGCATTGGTGCTATGGATACGGTGATTGGGATTGCTGCATCCGGTCGCACACCTTATGTGATAGGTGGTTTAAAGGAAGCAAATACGCGCGGGATTTTAACAGGTTGTATTGTTTGTAATGGCGGAAGCCCTATTGCTGCAGAAGCCCAATATCCAGTCGAAGTGCTCGTAGGACCCGAATATGTCACAGGAAGCACGCGGATGAAGTCGGGAACAGCTCAAAAGCTAGTCCTGAATATGATTTCCACGGCAGTCATGATTCGATTAGGTCGTGTGCGTGGGAATAAGATGGTTGATATGCAATTAAGCAACCATAAATTGGTTTTACGCGCAATACGTATGGTTTGTGAGGCATCTGGCGTTTCCGAGGAAGTTGCTGCGGAATTATTGGAAAAGCATGGAAGTGTAAGAAATGCGGTAGATTCTGTCCAGAAGGGATAGAATTTTCCCAAAAAAGCTTTAATTTGCTCGCCAATAGGACTTATCCTCAAAAGTATATACGTAAATAACATATGAAAACGATCTCTAAATTTATTATGACCGTAGCACTGGGTGTTGCTGCGTTTGGATTTCAGGCAAAAGCTGAAGATTTTCCGGCTGATATTAAGCCATTAATGCAAAAGTACACTTGTTTTGCATGTCACAAAGTAGATGCACGTTTAGTGGGTCCTGCTTACAAAGATGTAGCAAAGAAGAAATATTCGGTGGATAAAATCGTTGCGTTGATCGCAAAACCTCAGCCTTCTAATTGGCCTGGTTATCCTCCAATGGCGCCAATGACCAATGTTCCTAAAGAGGACGCTGTGAAGTTAGCGAAGTATATTATTTCATTGAAATAAAGAGCAAAAAAAGACCTCGATTTTCATCGAGGTCTTTTTTATTAAAGAGTCTTGGTCATCCAAATGTCACATCCATCGTGACCACTATTTCCTAAGGGACTCGTGAGTTTTATGAAACCTTGTTTTTCGTAGATAGAAACCGCCTTGGAGAGTTCGGGCATCGACTCCAAATAGACTTGGGTATATCCATTTGCTTTTGCCCACTCCATGGATTTTTCCATCAGTTTTTTCCCGATTCCTGTACCTCGCACATCCTGGTTGACATATAGTTTTACGAGTTCGCAGGTTCCTGCAGGTAGGTTTTCTGTGGGAAATATACCACATCCGCCCACAAGTTTATTGTTTAGTGTCGCTACGAAATAATAGGATCCCACTGTTCTGAAAAGCTCAAATAGGGCATCTGTGGTAGGGTCAAAATATACGGTACCGGGTTTGTTCGCTCCAAATTCTGTTAGGGCTGTTCGAATTACTTCTGCCAGCGCTTCATTATCTTGAGGTTCAATCGGTCGTATTGCTATGACATCCTCCATGTCAGCTATATTATTTAGCGGCTTTTTTAGCTGCGGGTTTTTTTGCTGCCTTAGGTTCCTTTTCTGCTGTTTCTACTTTCTCAGCTTTCGGTGCTTTCGCTGCTTTTGCAGGGAAAAGTTCAGGAACATGTGTGAAAAGAATTAGGTACCAGCTTAAGATTTTCTTGATATCCGAAGCGAAAACACGATCAGAATCATAGTTGGGAACTACATTAGCAATGATGGCAAATAATTCTGCATCAGCCGCTTTTTTAGGCTCTAATGGCAATACACCATTGAATTTTGCATGGATTTGTAAAAACAAATCAGCTAAAGGTAGCGTGCTGTCTTGGTGATCAGCTAGGTAAAGCGAAATATCCTTAAGGACAGAAATTCTTGTTTGGCCGCCTACGACTGATTTTTGTTTCGCTGCGTCAAGTGTTTCAACAATTACACCTGTGCGGGTAGGTTTTAACACTTTAAATAATCCGGGTTTACCAGAAATGTGCGCAACTTCGTTTAATAATTCCATGTGTTTATAGCTAATGATGGCTGCAAAAGTATTAAGATTTCCCTATTTTATAAGGAGATGTTTGAATTAATTCAGCGATGTTCGTTAAAATTTCTTCCCTTCCGACGTGTTTTTCGGCGGATGTAATAAATATTTCGGGTAATTCATCCCACATGCCAAGTAGGAATTTTTTATAGATATCGACGCTTTCGTGTACCTGTTTTTGAGAAAGTTTATCAGCTTTCGTAAATACGATGTGAAAGGGAATTTCATGTTCAACCATGCGACTCATAAATTCAATATCTACTGCTTGTGGTTTCAAACGGATATCGATGAGTACAAATAAACAAGTTAGGTTTTCACGATGAATCAAATAATCAAAGATCATTTTTTCGAATTCACGGCGCTTTTCCTTACTCACTTTAGCGAATCCGTATCCAGGTAAATCGACTAGGTACCATTTTTCGTCAATCATGAAGTGATTGATGAGTTGGGTTTTACCAGGTGTTTGTGAGGTTTTGGCAAGTCCTTTATGGAATGTCAACGAATTTATCAACGATGACTTACCTACATTGGAGCGGCCAATAAATGCAAATTCTGGAAAACGCGCAGGTGGGCAAGTTTTGAAATCGGTGTTGCTAGTAATGAAGCGGGCAATGAGTTGTGACATAGGATGTAATTGAAAGACAAAGGTAGGGAAAATAGTTGTCAGTTGTCAGTGGTCAGTGGTCAGTATTCAGTGGTCAGTTGTCAGTGGTCAGTTGGCAGTGGTTAGTGGGCAGTGGACTGTTGTTAGTGGGCAGTGGACAGTTGTTAGTGGGCAGTGGTCAGTTGTTAGTGGTCAATGGTCTGTGGTTAGTTATCAGTGGCTGGATTGCGTTTAACATGAAGTTGTTGATATTTTCAATTTATTATAAGTTACTACTTGGGGTTTCGCAATTTTGATTTGTTTTATTTATGTATCTAAATTCTATCTCCAATGAAAGTGCTCAAATTCGAAGATTTAATTGTTTGGCAAAAATCAATTGATTTAACTGTTAGTTTGTATAGGCATTTTGAAAGACATGTAGATTTGGGTTATTCAAATCAGATAAGAAGAGCGTCGGTTTCGATTTCAAATAATATTGCAGAAGGTTTCGATAGGTCTACCCCCAAAGATTTTAATAGATTTTTAATTATTGCCAAAGGTTCTTGTAGCGAAGTTAAATCTATGTTGATTCTTGGTTTTAGGCTAGGCTATTTCTCGGATGTTGAGAAGCAATATTTTTTTGATCAGGTAGATGAAATAGGTAAAATGCTCTTTGGGTTATCTCGTTCACTGAATCAGATCAAATAACAAGTGACCACAGACCACTGAATACTGACCACTGACCACTGATAACAGACCACTGATTACTTTTTTTCTTACCTTTGTACTCGATATGGAAAAACTACAAAACGACCTAATCCTTCGTGCAGCGCAAGGCCTACCGGTAGAACGCGTACCTGTTTGGGTGATGCGACAAGCGGGCCGAATCTTACCTGAATACCGAGAAGTTCGTGCGAAAGCCGGATCTTTTATCGGCTTAGCAACTAATCCTGAGATGGCCGCAGAGGTAACAATTCAACCCGTTGATCGTTTCGGGGTAGATGCTGCGATTATTTTCTCTGATATTTTAGTTG
>JBDLUL010000162.1:0-4964 GCA_039805345.1 Bacteroidota bacterium
ACGCAACAACCAATCTATTAGGTAAAATCCAATTAGCCGGTGACTTATCCGGTACAGCTACTTCACCCAGCGTTCCAGGTTTAGCACTGAAAGAAAATAGCGCGAATCGCAGTACGGCAACAAACTTAGGAGCCACTGCACCCAGTGATACTTTGTATCCTACACAGCGAGCGGTCAAAACCTACATAGATGCCCAAACCACGGCAGATGCCACGACAACAACATTAGGAAAAATTCAACTAGCAGGAGATTTAACAGGGACGGCTACCGCTCCCCGACTTGCTGTTAATGCGGTGAAATTTGCGAATTTGGCAGATAGTACGGTAACGACTACGAAGATTGTGGATGGGAATATCACGGACGCTAAAATCGTTTCCTTGCAAGCGTCCAAGTTGACAGGCAATATCGCCGTAGCCAATGGCGGAACGGGTGTCAGCACGCTGACCGGAATGGTTCGTGCAAATGGAACAGGCGCATTTACTCAAGCAAGCTATGGCAGCTTTTATGACCTAAGCAATCAAATCGCAGCGGCAGCAGATTCTGCGTTTGCGATGAGATTAAGCAACACTGATTTTGCATCTGGAATTTCGGTGCAGAATGATTCGCAATTCCGCTTTATCAATGCGGGCGTATATAACATTCAATTCTCTGCCCAAATCGATCGCAATGCGGGAACTGCGGCACAATTAGTCAAAATATGGTTGCGTAAAAATGGAGTTAATGTTCCTGCTTCAGCGACCGAAGTCGTTATTTCGGGTGGCGTCGCGACAGCGGCTACGGTAGCATCTTGGAATTTCTTCCAAAACCTCGCGGCAGGCGACCAAGTAGAATTGATGTGGAGTGTTTCGAATCCTCAAGTTTTCTTGGCTTTCACGCCAGCCACTACAACGCCTAGTCGGCCAGCGATACCTTCACTCATCGTAACAGTCAATCAAGTCTTTTAACGAGAAGCCCGCCGAAAGCGGGCTTTTTTTTAGGCCAAAGCTTTCAAGGCACGAACCAATTGATCCAGTTCCGCTGTGCTCGTGAAAACATTTGGGGTGATCCGGCAACCCTGTACCCCATGGCTATCTATGGCGACCGTATAAATCTTAAATTCCTCCAAAAGGCGCTTGGCTAATTCAGCGGGTTTTAATCGGGCAATGCCCACATTTGCGATGGCTCCATGGCGTTTCGGATCTGCTGGGGTATTCACGTTGATTCCCGGTATATTCCGAACTTGATCCGTCCAGTACTGCTGGAGGTAACGCAAACGCGCTTCCTTTCGCGCAGGACCTAGTTGGCGGTAAAAATTCACCGCATCCTGAATTGCCAAATGCGCATGTAAGGGATTTGTCCCTAAGTGATTCAAGCGTTCGATTCCTTGGGCAATGTTTTCATTTTCCGCAAAAACAGGCCAAATCTTTTTAACATGCTCGGGTTTCACATATAACATCCCAACACCCAGCGGGACGGCCAACCATTTGTGGAGACTGGCTCCGTAATAATCGCAATGTAAATCGGGAAGATTGAATTCGATATGAGCCACGGCATGGGCGCCATCCACCATGACCTCGACACCTTTGGCATGCGCCATGTCGCAAATCTTTTGGATGGGAAGAATTTGGCCCGTGACATTGACCATGTGGCAAACCATCAGCAGTTTGGTTTTTGGCGTGATGGCATGCGCATACAAATTCACAATTTCCGCATCGTCGGCGGGATGCAAAGGAATAGAAACCTTTTTGAGTACCACGCCATGTCGCCGGGAAACTTGCGCAAACATGTCCTGCATGGCGCCATAATCTTGGATCGCAAAAACGGCCTCATCCCCCGCTTGCCAAGGATATCCTCCGATAATCATATCGAGCGATTCGGTGGTATTTCGGGTTAAAATGAGGTCATCCGGGGAGCAATGCACGACATCGGCCACGAGTTTGCTCATCGCTTTACGATCCGAAAATTGCGTCGTACGCATGTAATATGCCCCTTGATAATTCACTTCCCGAATATGCTTCAGGTGCTTTTCAAGCGTTTCTTCCGGCAAAATATTGTAATAGCCATTTTCCAGGTTGATGTAATCCGGCTTTAAGCGATAGGCTTTTCGAACCTGGGCCCAAAACGCCTCATCCTCCGCCGCAGCGGGCTTTGCGAGTATCTGAGCCAGCGAGGGTGCAAGACCAAGGCCGATAGAGGATTTAAGGAATTGGCGTTTGTTCATGAATGAAATAGTTCAAATCAATCCCAAGTTAATATTTTAAATAAAAGTTCTTGTTAATCTTAAATCCCTTTTTCGTATTCTCCCACCAGAAATAGTTGCCGCGCGGTCGGCCCAGCTGGCTTTTTCGATAGGTGGGGTAGAACAAATCCATATCGCCGTCTTTGTCTACATCAGCAGACCAGACTTGTAGTTCACCGATGAGGCTTTCATCAATTTCGATGTAGTTTGGTCGATATTCAAATTGCTTCCCGGTATTTTCATAATAATCCTGCACATAGGTCCAAGGGGAATTAGGTTTCGCTTTGATGCTACCGACAATCAAATCCATATCCCCGTCGCCATCACCATCTGCCATCGCGATACGTTCCGCGGAAATGATATCCCCCAAAATATAAATGTACTTATCGATTTTCTTGCCTACCACGGGGAAATGACTAAGCCCTTTTCCGGATAATACGGATAAGGTTTGTGACATATCACTGGAAGTATACCGACCATTTTCATCCAGTTGGTTGATATATAAATTGATGAAATCTTCTTTTCCGTCGCGGTCAAAATCCAAGCGATTATTAAGTGACTGATTAAATAATTTTTCAGCCAATTTTCTTCGCTCAAAGCGATTATTTCCCATATTTTTCAAATAATCCCCCTTGCCTACATCGCTAATTAACACATCATCTTTCCCATCAAAATCCCAATCGAACAAATTGATATTGAATGAGATTTGGGGATTCTTCGGTTCGTCTAAAACTTCCACGGCATCATATTGAAGCTTACCTTTGGAAAGCAACAAATACACAAAATTCCCTACGTATTTCACGGTACTTCCTGGTGCTCCATTTTGTCCATTCCACCACTCAGCCATGTAAGACAATCCCAAATCCAAATTTCCATCATTGTTCAAATCTCGAAAATCAATCATGACCGTACGGAGTGAATCACGCACGTTCGGTTTAACATCCTTCACATTAAACGAATAAATATTCTTGCCAGTGTAATCTTTGATCTCAACAATGGCAGGCGTTACCGTATTGTCCGTTCGCATCTTGTAAGCAATCATATCAGGAACTCCATCCGCATTAAAATCATAGGGGCCATTCTTCCCCTGCACATGATCATTGAAATTAAAATCCGGATAAATATCGGTATTCACGGCCGGAACCATCGGTCGGTCCAAAAATTTTGCTGTCAAGGCAATCGGCTTAGAAATCGTTAGGGTCAATACCGAGTCCGTCCCGGTCTTATCTCCTTTCCATTCGCTAAAGGTAGCGCCGGGATTTGCTTTGGCCGTCAACTTAACCGTTGTTCCCGAAGGATACTGTGCTTGGGAAGCGACCGCAATCACTTCCTCTTTCACCGTTCCATTACCCTCAATCGTCAAGGTCAAGGGATATTGCCGCTTCTCAAAAACGCCCGTGACTTGCTTGTCGGCATCCATCACCACATTCGCGGGATTCGAAGAACCTGTCACACTCCCCTTCCACTCCTTAAACAAGTACTCCCCAATGGGCGTTGCCGTTAATGTGACTTGTTGGCCATGCTCATACGAATTCGTCAGCGGACTCACGGTGCCGGCATTCATCGGACTCGCGTCTGTTGTAAGCTTGTGGGTTAATACTTCTTTGGAACATGCGCCTAAAGCAAGGCACAACAAGGCAATGTGTATTCTTTTCATGAACTAGGACTTATGTTTAATTACATGAAATTTTACGCGAATTTCTTGAGCAAGACCTGCATCATGCAAACAAGCGGGCATCATGGAAACTAATCCCATTTGAAATTTCATATAATTGAGTAGAATAATATATAGACAAAATACTTATAAAAACCTGACAATTCCGTTTACAAATCCGTTATTCGCGTTATTGTCACAAAATCATTCAAACTTGATTCCTAAATCATTCGATTTTTATATTTTTGTAAACCTAATCCATTCCTGTGTTGAGACATTTTCGAAGCTTTCTTGTTGGGTTATTCGTTTTACTTCCATTTACGAATTTTGCGATTGACTATACCATTAATTGGTTACCAGCGCATACCAATTTGCGTCAACGCATTAATTTGGACAAACTACAATTCGAACAAGAGGTAAGCACTGATAAATGGGTCGTACAAAGTTCCGTTTCGATGGATGAGCTAGAGCGGAGTCAGCTGCTTGCCAAACCCAATAATGCCGATTATTTCTACCTAGCGAATAAAAAAATACGTTTTGTTATTCAAGGGACCGGCTTAATTTACGATTTTGATCCGGCTACATCCACCTTCACGCGGATGGATCGTACAATTCACAGTGGATATAATTTCAGTGCGATTCGTTTTTACCGCAACGATGTTCTCTATTCCGTTGGAGGCGAAGGTTTTTGGTCATACAACAAGCATATCACATTTTTCGATGACAAAAACTCCAAAGAATGGGAGATCTTACGTCCGAAAAATAAAGGGCCTGAGATGATTTCTGATGGATTTCAAGGCTATTCCGCTGCAGACGACATGTTTTATTCGGGAGGTTCGAATTACAATGACTACCTAGAAGACGAGAACATTGCATACTCCAAGGTTTTCCAACGATTCAATTTCAAAACCAAAACCTGGGAAATCCTAGGCAATATTTCCAGTAAAATCCCGCTGAAGGAACACCGAGCTATTTATTGGAACGGGACACATTTTGTCCAAATGGCACGTGATCGAATTTACATCATCGATCCAATCAAAAATGAAATCTACGAGTACAAGGACAACAGTACCTATTTCGAATCTGGTGGAA
>JBDLUL010000163.1:0-2632 GCA_039805345.1 Bacteroidota bacterium
GTATTCCTGCGCACAAAGACTTGCAATAATTCCCGTTAACACATCGCCTGAACCGGCTGTCGCCATCCCATCATTCCCCGTAGTATTGGTAAACAAGTCACCAGAATTAGTCACGACAATCGTCGGCGCACCTTTTAGCAACAATTGACACGGGTAGTTGGAAACAAAATCGATTGCTTGTTTTTCGCGATGCACAGCATCAAACTCCAAACCTCCCAAGCGGGCAAATTCACCGGGATGCGGCGTCAAAATATGATGGGGCTTTACTTGCGAAATCAAGGATTCATAAGAACCCAACAAGGTCAAGGCATCCGCATCAAAGACAATGGGGCCCTGATAATGTTGCAACAAAAACTCTAAATTCCGACGAAACTGAATCGTAAAACCCAAACCTGGCCCAAATGCAATCGCATCATAGGGTTCCAGATTAATCGTAGATAAATCGGCTTCCGTCCGATACATGATCTCGGGGCTGTTTGATAATAATGGTCCCACACCCTCTTCCGGAATCATTGCCGTTACCATACCGCAGCCGGCGTGTAACGCGGCACGGGCACATAGCAATGCCGCGCCAACTTTACCTGGGCTACCGGCAACAATCAAGACATGCCCGAAGGATTTTTTATGTCCATCGGGCTGTCTGTTATGCTTAATTTGATTGATCCAAGGAAGGTCTATTCGATTCATAGACCTAAATATAAGCAATTAATTAATAGGCTGTGATGGGTTCAATGGAACCATCAGCACGATATTTCAATTCAGTTACTTTGATGTTACGTAAATGCGTCTTCCCCGACAATTGTACATCGTGGAAATATAAATACCATTTACCATTTTGCTCCACAATGGAATGGTGATTTGTCCAACCTTTCACAGGGTTTAAGATAACACCTTGGTACGTAAATGGGCCATATGGGCTAGTACCTGTGGCATAAGCGATGTTATGGGTATCCCCAGTCGAATAAGAGAAATAATATTTTCCTTGGTATTGATGTACAAATGCAGCCTCAAAAAACCGACGGTCATGGTCAGCGGATAATAAGATTTTTCCAGCTGCATCCAAAATTTGCACATCGCGAGGCTTTTCAGCTAAGACCTTCATGTTTTTGTCGAGTTTCGCCACTTTGGCCATTAAAGCGGGTTGATCGTTTGCCGGTTGGCTATCGTCATTGGCCATGTAATGACCCATTTTCCAACGCTGCAATTGACCGCCCCAAATACCCCCAAAATACAGGTAAGAAGATCCATCTTGGTCTTTAAAAACACAAGGGTCGATGCTGTAAGTACCTGGTATGTAATTTGACTCCGCTTGGAAAGGTCCTTCGGGTTTAGCTGAACTAGCGACGCCGATACGAAAAACGCCTTCCTTGTCTTTGGCAGGAAAATACAAATAATATTGTCCATGGGACTCAGCCGCATCAGGCGCCCAAAGCATTTTGCCAGCCCAAGGAACATCGGCTAATTTCAACGCAACGCCGTGATCGGTCACAGGACCTGCCGGGGTTGCTTGCGATAAAACATGGTAATCATTCATCGCAAAATGACTACCCAAATCGTCTTCCTTGACCCCAGCATCGATATCATGTGACGGATAAATGAAGATTTTACCTTGGAAGAGGTGAGCGGACGGATCTGCCGTATAAATATGTGAAACGAGCGGTTTTTGGGCAAAAGCACCGAAACTACATACTGCTAAAACGAGTATTTTTTTCATTTGAATAGGTTCATGTAACAAAGCCTTAAATTTCTTATTTTTACTTTATGAAAGCAATTCAAACCGCATTATTATCTTATGGAATGTCGGGACGTATTTTTCACGCCCCTTTCCTTGAAATTCATCCTGGATTCGAGCTTGTAGGTTCCTATGAACGAAGCCAAAAGAACATTCAAAAAGCCTATGCAGGGACACATTCCTACGATTCCTTGGATGAGGTTATACTGGATGCCGACATCGAATTAATCGTCGTTAACACCCCGATTCCTACACATTTTGAGTACGCATCAAAGGCGCTAAAAGCAGGGAAGCACGTCGTGGTCGAGAAAGCATTTACGAACTCCACAGCAGAAGCATTGGAATTGCAAAAAATAGCATCAAAAGTCGGAAAACATATTTTTGTCTACCAAAATCGCCGTTGGGATTCC
Organism: Bacteroidota bacterium; assembly: GCA_039805345.1. Classification (GTDB taxonomy): domain Bacteria; phylum Bacteroidota; class Bacteroidia; order Cytophagales; family Spirosomataceae; genus Aquirufa. The sequence goes on from JBDLUL010000163.1 coordinate 2,143, forward strand.
GATTTCTTAACCGTCAAAAAGATAGTTGAATCTGGCCAATTAGGCGATATTGTGGAAGCCGAATTTCATTTTGACCGATACAATGGGGCAAAATCCCCGAAAATGCACAAAGAGCTTCCGGGCCCAGGAGCTGGAATTATCTTCGATTTAGGACCTCATATTATTGATCAGGCTTTACATCTATTTGGCAATCCTACGCATGTATTTGCTGATTTGCGTAAAACGAGACCAGGTACAGAGGTCGAAGATTTATTTGAAATTCTATTGTATTATCCGGAAATACGTGTTCGCTTGAAGGCAGGATATTATTTTAAAGTGCCCGTTCCCGCATTTCAATTGCATGGAAAATTGGGCAGTTTTATCAAGACGCGCTCCGACCGCCAAGAAGCTGATTTGGATGCAGGCAGAAAACCACAAGGAGATTCTTGGGGGCAAGAAAGCCCAACAGATTTTGGAGTCATGCAGGTAGATGGGGGAAATCCGGAACGCA
>JBDLUL010000164.1:0-3191 GCA_039805345.1 Bacteroidota bacterium
CCTTTGGAAAAATCGGGTTGTAAACTCATAAGGTTAAATTAGTATATCCGCATCGGAATTCCTTTGCTCGCTAAGTATTTTTTCAATTCAATAATCTCAATTTCTTTGAAGTGGAAGATGCTTGCTGCCAAACCGGCATCGGCTTTTCCCTCCGTGAAAACCTCATAAAAATGTTCCATCGTCCCTGCTCCGCCAGATGCAATGATGGGAATGGATGATTGCGCAGAAACCCGACTGGTTAGGTCATTGGCAAAGCCAGCTTTCGTCCCATCGGCATCCATGGAAGTTAATAGGATTTCACCTGCACCACGAGATTCCACTTCTTTGGCCCAAGCCATCGTTTGAATATCCGTGATTTTTCTGCCGCCATGCGTATGTACCCAATCATTGCCCTCCACAAAGCGCGTATCTATCGCTACGATAATGCATTGGGAACCAAATTGTAAGGCCAATTCGTCAATTAATTCCGGCCGACGGACCGCCGATGAATTTATCGAAACTTTATCCGCACCTGCATTCAATAACGCGGAAACATCTTCGATGGAACTGATTCCACCTCCTACCGTAAAGGGAATATTCACATGCCTTGCCACTTCTCGTACCAGATTGACTAAGGTTTTTCGATTGTCAACCGTTGCCGTAATGTCCAAAAACACCAATTCATCTGCGCCTTGTTCTGCATATAAAGCACCTAACTCTACGGGATCGCCCGCATCACGCAAATCTACAAAGTTGGTCCCCTTGACAGTCCGACCCTCTTTTATATCCAAACATGGAATAATTCGTTTCGTTAGCATAGGGATTCTTTGGCAAATGTGGCTAAATCTTCGAGTGTAATGCGGCCTTCGTAAAATGCTTTTCCAACAATCACACCGAATAAATTCATGGCGCGTAATTGTTCTAAATCTTGCATGTTGGCTACTCCACCACTGGCAATGATGTTTAATCCAGGATTATTCGCTTGAATTTTTTCATATAAATCAAAGCTTGGCCCTTGTAATAATCCGTCTTTCGCCACATCTGTCGATATGACGTATTGAGCGCCTGCCGCTTGATAGTCAGTCAGAAAATCAAAGATGGAAATGTTTGAATTTTCTTGCCAACCAGACACTGCGATTTGCTCATTGTGGGCATCAGCGCCCAAGATAATTTTATCGGTACCGTATTTTTTAAACCAGCCGTGGACGAGTTCAGGATTGCGCACCGCAATGCTTCCTGCCGTTATTTGCGCCGCACCTGCAGAAAATGCGCGGTCAATCATGGTATCCGATTGTACCCCACCGCCAAAATCAATATGTAAAGAGGTGTTCGATGCGATGCGTTCTAATACGGCAGCATTTACAATTTCTTTCGCTTTCGCTCCGTCCAAATCCACTAAATGCAAGCGTTGGATCCCTGCCCCCTCGAATGCCTTGGCAATTTCAAGTGGATCAGAACTATAAACTTTCTTTTGTTGGTAATCCCCTTGCGTTAATCGAACGCATTGTCCTCCAATAATATCGATGGCTGGAATGAGTTGGAACATAGATTAAAGCGCTAAGAAGTTTTGAATAATTTTTTGACCTGCCATGCCTGATATTTCCGCGTGGAATTGTGCCGCGTAGAAATTATCTTTTTGTAACATGGCTGAAAAGGGTTGCACATAGTCACATATGGCTGTCGTATAGGGGTTCACGGGAGCATAGAATGAGTGAACAAAGTACACATATTCTTCTTTTTTAAGCCCTTCCATGAGGATATTTTCATCAGAAGCCTGAATGGAATTCCAGCCCACATGGGGGATTTTTAAATCGGAACTCTTGAAGCGTTTCACGGGCACATCAAAAACACCCATGCAGCTTGTGTTATTTTCTTCGGACTCCCGACAAAGCAATTGCATGCCGATGCATGTCGCTAATACGGGCTGCTTCAAGGTAGGGATTAATTGATCTAAGCCTTTTTCACGCAAATAGGCCATGGCTGTACTCGCTTCACCTACCCCAGGAAAAATGACTTTATCTGCTGATCGTATGACCTTTTCGTCGTCGGTCCAACGGTATTTCATCCCAATTCTGTCCAAGGCGTACATGACCGATTGCACATTCCCGGCATTGTATTTGATGATTGCGATTTCCATGGACGTATTATTAATGGGCAAAATGCCCTGCAAAGGTAGGGAAAAGGGCTTGGATTATGAAAAGAAGCGTATATTTGTTGGCCCTATGTCGCTAAACCGTCGAATTCTTCTCGAAACCTTGTACCTCATTTGGATGGGTGCATTACCCCTTCTCTCAAGTGTGTTGCTAGGCTATTTTGCGTTAGCGAACCCCGACTTTTTTACCCGTTTTACGGTATTGGAATCTGTAATTTTCTGGGCCAGTGCGGTATTCATTATGGGGTTGGCACTTTGCCCTACGACCTTTTTCGCCATGTTTACGGGCTATGTTTGGGGCTGGTCGGGTCTCTTTCCACTAATTGTTGCCTATGCGATTGCCTCCTTATTGGGTTATGCGATGGCACGAAAAATGAAAGGGGACGCGCTTATCGAAATGATACGTGTCAAGTTTAAAGCGGCGGATTTTCTGGACAACGTACAAGCGCAATCCTTTGCTTGGGTGTTTTTGGCGCGCTTATCGCCCATATTCCCTTTTGCCATCACAAATGCATTGATGGCATTTTTGGGAGTTCCCTTACGTCAGTTTTTTATCGGAGGGACTTTAGGGATGCTCCCTAGAACGCTCATTGCCTTATGGACCGGGACGCAGGCGGCTTCATGGGCCAACTTACTTAATCACCCTGAAATGCTTCGCTGGCAAGATCTTGCGAGTTTAGGGATGTTGCTTATTTCCATCGTTGGCATGTTTCTACTCGCGAAACGAAAGGCCTAGTGCTTTACAAAAAGATATAAAAATCCGACCATTACAGCGAGTTGTCCAATCCAAAAGGTAAACATCCAGCGAAGAATCTTTTTTTCAGTCTCGGCAATCTTTTTTTCAGTCTCGGCAATCTTGGTTAATAGTTCTAACTTTAATTCCATGAGTTGCACATCCAAATAATCTTTTGTAACCAAATCTTTGGTTTGATCTTGAATATTTTCATGAATTAATTCCACAAATTCCATGGCATCTTTTTCCACCAAGTGGAGTTTTTTATGCGCTAATTGATATAATTGAATTGATTTCGCTTCCATGTGGTAAACTTACCATGTCATG
>JBDLUL010000165.1:0-15706 GCA_039805345.1 Bacteroidota bacterium
TAGGCACCCGCGTGTGAAATACGCGCGATCGATGATCCCACCGCATTTACTACTCCAAATATAAAGGCTCCTTGTTCCTTGGCACGCTCAATAGCCACAAGGGTATCCGCCGTTTCGCCACTTTGAGAAATAGCAATGATGATGTCGCCTGGCCCAATCACCGGATTGCGGTAACGGAACTCCGAAGCATATTCCACCTCCACCGGGATGCGGCAAAGGGTCTCAATCATGTATTCAGCAACTAAACCCGCATGCCAACTCGTACCGCAGGCTACGATCACAATTCTTTTGGCCTGCGCAAAAACAGATAAATGTTGTTCAACACCCGCTAAGGTCAGCGTCATGTTTTCGCTGTCCAAACGACCTCGTAAACAGTCCGTCAAGGATGCCGGTTGGTCAAAAATCTCCTTCAACATGAAATGGTCATAGCCGCCCTTTTCGATTTGGGCTAATTCCATGTCTAATTGTTGGATATATGGGGTGATGGGCTCATTTCCGAGGTTCTTCAAGATGATTTCATCTTGGGAAATGATGGCCAATTCATAGTCGTTAACGTAAATTACCTTTTTGGTATATTCGATAATCGGGGAGGCATCGGATGCCAAAAAGTGTTCGCCATCGCCCACGCCAATCACCAATGGACTTCCTTTGCGCGCTGCAATGAGGCGATTCGGGAATCCCGTTTCCATCACGATAATCACATAGGCGCCCACCACACGTTTCAATGCGATGCGCATGGCTTCTTCCAAGGAATAGTTATTGCTCTTTTGAATTTCTTCGATGAAATTGACCAAAACCTCTGTGTCTGTCGCACTTTCGAAGGTATAGCCCTTTTGGATGAGCTCTTGCTTCAAGGAAGCATAGTTTTCAATGATTCCGTTGTGTACCAACGTAATTTTACCCGAATTCGATTTATGTGGATGTGCATTAACATCCGATGGTTCGCCGTGCGTAGCCCAACGCGTATGACCAATGCCTACCGTGGCGGTTTTGGTGATGTCATCCGTCCAAGCTTCTAGCTCGGCAACACGTCCTTTTTTCTTGAATGTAGTAACTTCTTTGCCATACAAGGCGATTCCTGCGCTATCGTAGCCGCGGTATTCCAAACGCTTAAGTCCTTTTAAAATGATGGGGTAAGCGGCTTGTGAGCCGATGTAGGCGACGATTCCACACATAGGATGCTTGTTTTAGGGCTGTAATTAGGTACAAATATCTCGAAATATCAGTGTAAATGCAAGAATCGCGGATGCGCTGGGGGTAAACGCTGCCGGGGTCAACGACCCCGGCAGCGTTACGCAAAAAACCACTATTTCGCCAGTTTCACTACCTAAAACTTGATAATTTTCACATTTTTAGCGCATTTTATGCGCTTTTTCGAGCCATTTCACCTAATTTTAAGTCACAGGTTGTTGGGGTCCTGACCCCGACAACCTGAACAAAACCCTTTAGATTCATGAAGAAACTTATATTATTCCTATTTGCGGCGTTAAGTGCCCAAGCCCTTCAAGCACAAGATTTTCGTATCGAACCCTTGAACTGGTGGGTTGGGATGAAAAACCCTAAATTACAGCTCCTAATCCATGGAAAGGACTTAAAGGGTAGCGAGGTTGTCGCTAAAAAACCGGGTTTGAAAATCGTTCAAGTTCACAATGCGGATAGTCCGAACTACCTGTTCGTTGATTGCGAAATATCGAAAAACGCGCTGGCGGGGTCATATCCGATTGATATCAAAAAAGGAAACAAAATCCTCCACCACATCGACTACAAACTCGATTCACGAACACCAAATTCCGCGAATCGCCCATCTTATTCTACAAAAGACGTTATTTACCTGATCACGCCTGATCGTTTCGCCAATGGCGACCCGAGCAACGATGCGGCACCAGGCTATCGCGAACCGAATCCAGCACGAAACGAAATGTACGGTCGGCATGGGGGTGACCTAAAAGGCATCATTGACCGGTTGCCTTATATCCACGACATGGGTTTTACCGCGATTTGGAACATGCCTGTTATGGCCAACGACCAAGCGAAGGAGAGTTACCATGGCTATGCGATTACAGATCATTATTTGATTGATCCGCGTTTTGGTACCAATAAACAATACCAAGAATTAGCGGATAAGGCCGCCCAAAAGGGTATTAAGCTCATTATGGATGTCGTGTTGAATCACTGTGGCGATGGACACTGGTGGATGAAGGATTTTCCTTTCAAAGATTGGATCAATTTCGATGGAAAATTTGTTTCAACAACGCACCGTCGGGAAACGGTTCAAGATCCACATGTTTCACAATTTGATGCCAAAATGCAATCGGAAGGATGGTTTGTTCCCGCGATGCCGGATTTGAACCAAAAGAATCCGTTTATGGCGAATTATTTAATTCAAAATACGATTTGGTGGATTGAGTATGCGCATTTGGGTGGAATTCGTATCGATACCTATCCATATTCAGAAAAGCATTTTGAAGCGAGATGGTCAGATGCCGTGTTAGCGGAGTATCCGAATTTTAATATGGTAGGCGAGGAGTGGTCGTCGAACCCGATTATTACGTCCTATTGGCAAAAAGGGAAAGTAAACCGCGATGGATTTAAATCGTCCTTGCCAGCATTGATGGATTTTCCTTTGCAAAATGCCGTTTCAGAGGCAATGAATGAGAATGATCAGGATTGGGGCAAGGGTTTGAATAAAATTTATTCCGTGATTTCGAATGATTTGGTGTATGCAAACCCAGACAATTTGGTCGTTTTTGGGGACAACCATGATATGTCACGTTTTTACTCACAAGTCAAACACGACCAAGCTTTATTCCGCATGGGTATGACTTATTTGTTGACGACACGTGGAATTCCTCAGCTGTTTTATGGAACAGAAATCTTAATGTCGAATCCCAAAAGCAATGAGCACGGGGAAATTCGAGGTGATTTTTATGGCGGTTGGCCTGGTGATGCCAAAGATGCCGTGACCCAACGCGGTTTTACAGCCGATGAAAAAAGTACGCAGGACTTCTTTAAAAAACTGTTGAATTGGCGGAAGAATAATGCCGTGATTCATGAAGGGAAATTGACGCATTTTGGTCCTGAAAATGGGGTTTATGTGTATTTCCGCCATTCGGCTAAGGGTAAGGTTATGGTCGTGATGAACAAGAATTCAACCAGCAAGACGCTAAGCATGGGGAATTATGCGGAGTTAATTAAACCTGGGGCTAAACTGAACGATGTAATCAATCAGACATCACAGGTGCTAGGAAACAGTTTGGAAATTCCAGCTAAAACGGCTTGTGTATTTGAGTTACAATAATTTTTGACCGCTAAATAAGTATTACTTTTAAGGAAGGATATGCCTGTCTATTTTAGATGAATAATTGGTTCTCAAAAATAGACAGGTATGTTACATGCACGTAAGACTTTGCACTTGGCACTCTCAGCCACATTGCTTCTAATTTCATTATTCTTTTCAAGTTGTTCTGATCAGGTTATTTCGGGTAGTGGTGGTTATTCGGATGTTTCATTGAATAGAAATTCGTCAGAATATGATATTAAGCGCCTGAAGGAGGTAGAAATAGTTGGGAATTCTTTTTGGGGAATTCCTTACATGAAGAATAAAGAATCAAAGAATAAGTCTGGCTTCATATTCCGTTTTAATGGGGTTTCGATGTTTCGATTACCTGCTTCGCTTCCTGCATTAACTCTTTTATCTACCACAATCGCTACAGGCCTTATTATTCAACCTTTATTTGGATATGAAAAAGTTAAGGTCGGTAGTTATTCTTATGAAAATTTAGATAATCCGAATTTAAATATTGGTTTTGCCATGTTACTTGGATTGCCTATTGCTGGGGCAATTAATAATCAACTGTATCCCAATATTGCCGTTTCCAATGCGATGCACGAAATGAATTATCAATTGGTAAAGCAAAATCCGGACATAGATGTCTTTTCAAATCCTAAGTATAATATTACAAACCAACGTGGTTTTTGGAGGACAGAGGCAAATGTAAAAGCTAATGTCCTTGGCTCACGCATTCGCACTGAACGTGTTGTACTTCCCAAACCTTAGTTTGTCCCTCACATGACTAAGTGTTTCCTTCGAATTATAAGCAGCATTTTCCTGACCCTAGGATTTGCGATGGCTTCAAAAGCACAGGAAGTTTCCAATGTGCAGGTTGGTTATGTCCCTGAAATCAAGCGATTCGAAATCTTTTTTGATTTAGATAGCAAGTTAACGCAAGGAATTGATCTGAACGTGTATGTCCAGGAATATCCCAATGGCGCTCGAAAACAAGTTGACCCATCTTCCATCCACGGATTAAACTTAAAAGGTATTACGCCGGGGTTTAATTATTATTTTCAAATCGATGCCAAAGGCTTGAATTTACCGCCTTCAGAATACGTTTTCGAAATTACCCCAACTGTTTTGCAAGCTCGGGGCGAATTTAAGCCAGCGGATACAACAAAGGTTGTAGCTGTCGTCGCACCCGAACCCAAGAAGCGCATCCAAATCATTCAGCCCTTTGAACAATCCTTTTCTTTTGCATCCTTAGGAATAAGCCCCATGGCATTTGGAAGCGAACAATCTAATTTAACACTTGCAGGTAATTTTGGTGTTATTCGAGGTGGCTATGGATACAGCGTAAGCGTTTTATATGGCCTTGGCAGTGCACCATCGACGAACTATGAAGCTTCAAATACGCAAATTACCAACTACACAAAAGCTAATTCCATTTATAAGTTTACCAAAGAAGTCACGACAACTCGTTTTTCCATTATCCCGTCCTTCTTACTAGGTATCAAAGAATTTCTTTATCTACGAGCTGGAATCGGTTATGGTTCGAGATCATTATACTGGGCTGCTGAAGAATTCAACTATTCGGGCACGAAAACAGCTTCGCTTTGGGCGAAAAATTCATACGCAAGCCAATCGGGCGTTGAGTTGGAAGCTGGATTGAATTTGATGTTTAAACGTATTCATATTTCCTCGGGCATCAATTATTTAGGTCTTTTCAAATCAGCGGATTCAAAAGCGTTTTCAGACGCTTGGATAGGCTTTGGTATAAATTTTTAATGCATGAAAAAATACTTATTCGTTTGGCTGTTTTTTGTTTTGATTTCTTGTGAAAAGGATCCAGCTATACCAGTAGGCAAAGGCAACTTCGTAGATGTTATTACGAATGATGTAGGGAATATTCAAAGTACCAAAGCGGTTTCAGGTATCGCCATTTTGAATTTAACCGGTCAGTATGCCGTGCAAGAACGTGGATTGTGTTATGGACTCACCGCAAGTCCAACCGTTGCTGATTCGTACATGTTAGTGGGAGCGAATACAGAAACAATTACCTTGTCTGATTTAATTCCCGGTCAAAAATATTATGTTCGATCCTTTGCAAAAATTAATGGGATCTATACCTATGGGAATCAAAAAGAGTTTTTGACCAACGCGGAAAGTTCAACATTATCAAACGGACTTATTACCTATTTGCCGCTAAATGGCAATTCTCGAGATTATTCAAATTCCTCCAATCATTTAACAGGCCCTGCAACGAAAACGGCTGGACGCTTTGGCATTGCGAATACCGCCTATTTGTTCAATGGTTCAAACAATTATTTGACCCTATTATTGCCAAAGAATTTGCCAACAAACAATGCGCCCTATTCTATTTCGGTATGGTTTAAAGCAAATGTGTGGAATCGGGAAATGGCAATCATGGGCTATGGGCCATCCAGTGCATCCGCGGCAAGTAATTATGTAAAAACAATGCCAAATGCAGGATTACTGCATTATCATTGGAATTTAGACTTTACAATTACGCGTACTATTTTTACGAATTCGTGGAGACATTTGGTCATTACATATGATGGAGGTACTGAACGTTACTACATAAACGGTCAGCTCGTAGCCAATTGGGCGCATGGGGCTAGTCCGTTGTTTGTTAATCCAAGTGTTTTGTCGGTTGGTGCACGTGTCGTCAATGCCTCTTCAAACGATATTAAAGAATATTTCAATGGCTCGGTTGATGAGTTGAGAATTTATAACCGCACGTTAAGTGCATCTGAAGCCTATTCCCTTTACGCGCAATAATTAAGTTTTACATTTGATTATTACTTAGAAGACCTTATATTGAGGCCATAAAGCCCTGTAAAGGCCCTAGTTCTAATAAATATCGAATGAATTTAAGTCGCCTATGCAAGGCCTTAGTATGTTTATTGCTGCTCGTTTCTTTCCGAAGCCTGTCTAACGATTCGTATTATCCGCTCAAATTTAAACGAGACTTACGTTATCAGGATCCTCAGTTTATGTGGTCTACATGGGATCGTGTTTTCAAAGAAGATGGTGGATTCTTTTCCAATGCCAATGTGGGGGATTTGGAACGTATACTGGAATCGCATTGGGCGGATGCACGGAGAAAAAATAACCTTGATTTAATGATTAAGGCCGCGATTCCACTCGCAATGGTCTACCACAATCAAGCGAAATTTACGCACGGACTACCCTTTTTGGAATTTCTTTTTGAACATCAAAAACAAGTTCCTGTCTATTATTGGCGACATGTGCTTATTAAATTAGAAGAGGAATACCGAGGGAAAAACGAAATTGAAAAGGCAATTCCCATTCGCCGCCTGCGCATCAAATTAGGCTACATCAAAACCTTCTGGGAAATCTACCGGGAATGCGGACTCTTTGAAGACGCTATGCGTGATTTTATGCAATACCAGGCAGTACCACCGCGCGGGGATTATCGCCGACTCTTTTATTTGCAACGGCTGGGGTGGCTTTATACCGATTTGAAAAATTATAAAAAAGCACGAGACGTATATGCACAAGGGTATCGGGAAGTTGCTGAAGTACGTGTTGCAGCGAAAGCAATCTATCTTCCGCGCGAGCTTCGCTATTGGGAAGGAGCGTTTCAAGGGAATATGGCGCAATGTGATATTGAGTTGGGTCATTATAAGCATGTTATACCCATGTTGCGATTTGACATTCAATCCAGTATTGATAATCCTGATAATCAAATCGGGAAGGAAATTTTGCTGGCTCGTGCCTTACTCCATTTCAAGCAATATGATTCTGCCAAATATTACATGGATCATGCGCGCAATTTGATGGCACAAAAAGTAATTATGCCCGTGAAGTTGATGATGCTGGACGTCTATGCTGATTTTTATGCCGCCCAACAACAGTACGATTCCGCATTTTATTTTAATAGAGCTTTGCATGCCTATCGGGATACAGTGAATGCGCACATCAATCGGAATAAGTCAATTTTGCTTTTAGGCCAACTTGAATTAGCCAAACACCGCGAAGAATCACTTAAGAGCCAGCATCAAGTGGAGGTCTATTCGGAGTCATCCAAACTGCAAGAATTTAAGATCAAATTACTCAGCCTAATCCTGGGTGCGATTATTTTTGGGTCCATTTTGTTGTATGTCAATTTCCGTCAGAAAGGTTTATTGAATCAGAATCGAATTCAATTGGATTTGGAGCATGAACGCAATGCGGTCCTTTTAAAAGAATTGCATCACCGCGTGAAGAATAATTTACAAGTCATCTACAGTCTGTTGAACTTGCAGAAACGCCGTACAAAAAACGTAGAATCTGTGGATTTAATTACGGCACTCCAAAATCGAATCCAAACCATTGCCTTGGTTCATAATAATTTGTTTCAGTCCGATGAAATGGAATATGTCCAGTTGGACAGTTATGTCCGAACCTTGGTCGAACATTTGCAACAAATGTATGCACAGGAGGACGTCAGCCCCGTGCAGATTTACTTTGAAATTCAGGAATCCATTAAGTTGCGCTTTGAACGAATAGGGACGTTAGGTTTGATTATCAATGAAATTGTGTCGAACGCATTTAAGTATGCGTTTGTTGAAGCGGAACAAGGGATTTTGCGTATTGAGATTAATCAAGAAGGTTCCCAAATTCATGTTATTGTTGAGGATAATGGACCTGGTTTGGTAGAAGATATTAATCGAAATTCAAATTTAGGGATGCGGCTTATTCGGATATTGAGTGAGCAAATGGGGGCGACCTATACCCTGCATCAAAGCCAAGGCATCAAGCATTTAATTACTTTTAACCTGTAATCAGTATGGAAGAAAAACGGGTATTGATCTTAGAAGATGAGATTGTTGTTGCCTTGGATATCAAGGAGATTTTGGAGAGTTTAGGCTATCATTGTTCGGTTTTTCATGCATATGATTCCGCACTGGAATCGCTTGCTAATTTTCAGCCGCATTTAATTATCTGTGATATTAATATTGGCGATGGACCATCCGGCATTGATTTTGTTAAGCAGGCGCAAAATCGAACGCCGGGACTTGCCGTGATTTACTTGACAGCATTTAGTGATCGCGAAATGGTGGAATTGGCAGGGAAAACGCACCCGGTCAATTATATTTTGAAGCCGTGGAGCGATCATCAAATTCGGGTTTCCGTTGAAATGGCATTTGACCAAATGGCTGCTGGAGGCAAAAAGAGTCTGAAGCTCGCGGAGCTCACGCAAGCCGAAATGAAAATTCTCGAATTAATTGCGCAAAACAAGCGGAGCAAGGAAATCGCTGATATATTATTTATTTCTGAAAAGACAGTCAAAAATCATCGCTATCACATTAGTAAAAAGTTGAATTTGTCGACGGAAAATAACAGTTTACTTTCTTTTGCCTTAAGTCACTTTGGGTATAAAAATGAGGCCTAGGTCTCATTGTAGGAGTCGCGCGGAGATTGTTCCTTTGTAGAGCAATAACCCTAGTTCTATACAATACGCGATTACCTAACCCTAATACCTTCAATTTATGCGAAGCCCTCTGCTAGGAATAGTGGGGGGCTTTATTTTTCGTAATAAAAAAGGACATCTCTTACGAAATGTCCTTAACATGCAATTAGCTTTAATTTTTTATACATCGAATGGATTTCCCAAAGGACTTATCCGCAGTTTCTTCTTTTAACATAGGTGAATTGTAAAAAAGAACCCAAGAAATGCCATTCGATCCGAGACTCGAATTAGTCCAAAAATGACCTATGTAGAATATGGCTTCAAATCGTCCAAAGTTTTGTAAGACATCGTAATTCCCCCATCGTTGTCCCGTAGGTAATGCTGTAAACCCGGAGCTATTTGTTGCCAAGTTTGGTGTCGCCCATAGACTTGTGTTTCCGTTTGCTTCCTTTAGTTTTTCGCCGGCAATTGCCCCGCCACCTAAATGCTTCGTTAATTCTTGTAAATCTACATCCGATGGTACTCGATACCCCGTAGGGCATACATTTCGACTATCTTGGGCAGCAAATCCATTATATAAGAGTCCGATTTTTTGTGAATTGCTTGCATTTGAATCATTATTGTATCGAGACCAAGCTCCTGATTTTGCCAGTCCCCACGCTTGTCCATCTGTGATATTTGGGATTGGGTCTCCGTTCTGGTATTTAGTTACATTAAGATTTTCCTTCATCCAAACTTGAGTGCCAATGGAAACGGTTGTGTATTTATTTCCATCGAGGTCCGTAACTGATTGAGTTGATTTTAAATCAAACTGTGCGGTTATTTTCTTGTTACCATCAACAATTATTTTTAGAGGTAATGATGAACCGCTTACATCTCCGGACCATCTTTGAAATACATAGTTTGAGTTTGGCGTTACTGTAATTGTAACTTCTGTTCCTGCTTTATAGCTTGCGAGTGCTGGTGTTATCGTGATTTGTCCTGCACTAACTGGTGATAAATCCACGGCAATAGTGAATAAATTGTTAGCTACATTCAAGGCTGTAATTTGCGCTATGAGTTCTGAACACTTTAACTGCAATGCATCTAATTTAGTGTGCAAACTAGTTAAATCAGCTTTTTCATTCGTCATTTGAATGCTAATATTCGAGATCTGAGTTAGTATTGATTTCAAATCCGCCTGAATTCCATCAATTTTTTTGTCGGTAGCAGCCTGTGATATATATACCTTTGTTACTACCACTAACGCAGAATCTGTTGTCTTTTTTAAGGCAGTGATTTGTAACTTTAAATCTTCATTTTGCTTTTTAATTGAATTAATTAAATCGATAATTTCTCCGTCGCGATTTGTACAACCTAAAGCGCCTACAAAAATTACTAATGTGAATAAAAGGATTTTTTTCATGATTTATTTATAGATTTTAATTTCAACTCGTCTGTTATTTGCTCTTGCGTCTTGCGTGATTCGATTCATTTTCAATTGTTTCTCTCCAAATGCCAACGCAGTCATTCTTGTTTTTTGAATTCCCATTTCCATTAAATAATTGACTACACTTTGAGCGCGTTTTTCTGAGAGTATATAATTTGAGTCCTCGGTTCCTACATCATCGGTATGACCTGAAACAATAATTTTAGTTTCTGGATTTTCACGCAATAAAATGACCAATTCATTTAATTTTGCCAATGAAGCAATTACTAGTTCTGCCTTGTTCGTTTCAAAATGAATCTCATTGGCGATCCGTTGAACTTGACCCTCCATTTGATCTGTCGAAGTAGGGCAACCAGAATTGCTACTTACACCCTTATCATCAGGACATTTATCCAAATTATTTGTTATGCCATCTTTGTCATTATCTAATTGGCTACTAGAGCATCCTGATTTATTTACTTGCTCTCCTTTAGGTGTTTGAGGGCATTGGTCTCTATCGTTATAAACCCCATCCGAATCTTCATCTAGCTGACTGTTGGAGCAGCCCCTCTCATCGACTTTTTCACCCCTTGGTGTTGATGGACATTTATCGGCGGAATTTGTTATACCATCAAAATCATCATCTACAATTGGGCAACCATCTGGATTTACTTTTTCTCCTTGAGGAGTATTTGGACATTTGTCAGTTTTATTCGGGACGCCATCTTTGTCTTTATCACTCTTTAATTTAGCTGGAATAATGTAAGTTAAACCGATGGAATATTTAATCATGAAATCTTTATTGCTATCCGTCTTTTTGTTGGACATGTAGAGGTCTGGGTCGTTTAACGTCGTTGAAATGGGTTTGCTTAGTTGGCCCCCAACGAAAATTGCCCAATTCGAGTGAATATTTTGAGCAAATTGGGCCCCCATGTAATTGCTGTATTCCCTTCTATATCTCTCTCCGGTTGTGCAAGCGCATGAGTTTTCAATGGACTGGTACGTAGTTCCAAGGTTTACAAATAAGTGTGATTTATTGATTTGCAAAATTGGAAATTGGAGCCCAAGGGATCCCGAATAATATTGGGATGATAGGCTTCCGATTGAAGGAAATTGAACCAACTTGTTCTCCATTAGACTTCCAAACTCATTTGTGCCTACGATTGAAATTCGATTTGTTAAAAATAATCCGTAACTGATTCCTGTGTGATTGTAAAGGAAATCGCTTGTTGTTATATTTTTTTCAATCGTATATCGTGACTGTCCACCAAACGTGGAAAATTGTAGTGAGCCTTGTTGTCCTTCCGTTGTGTGAGTTAACAGAAATACAGCAATCAACGCAAAAATACATATAGGAGATTTTAATCGTTTGATCATACTAATATCGAAAATTGAAGTATCATTATCTTTAGTTTACTTTCTTTTAATCGGTAAACATAAATCTACCATCTCAGTGAATGGAATCAATTAGATTTTATGCATAATACATACATGGATGTAAATCATTCATAATTGATGCTCGAGGAAATTGGATCGATTACATTCTGGATGTAAGAGCTTGCATGCCATGAAAATTTGATTTGTTTTCATCGAAATCTTTCTGTGTATTGTACATATAAAACATATTATTTCGGGTAGAATTAGAGCAGATGCATGGCCTATTTTGTAAATTGATGTAATGAAAAAATACGTTTGGATTATTGGTTTGTTATTAAGTCTCCCAGTACTAGGAAATACATCGTTTGAGTGGTATGAAGGAAAAGGTTGGGCAATGTCAAGAATTAATATTTTTGATAAAACATATGAAGTCAGGGGCTTGAACGAAACATGGGTTAAAAAATTCAACTTAATTTTTGAGGGTATCGATGTCAGGGAAATACCCGTTGCTGCTTCTCCATTAGCGTTTCGTTTTCATGAAACAGTCTTGTTTTCTATTCCTGGAACAGGGCAAGTTTATCAATTCCAAAAAGATAAGAAAGCTTTTGTTCGGCTTGACAAAACCTTTTTTAGAGGATATAATTTTCATGCTCTACAATATGTTAAGCATGATACATTATTTAGTTTGGGAGGGGAAGGTTTTTGGAGAAGTAATAGTATTTTAAGTTTTTTTGATTTTAAGAATAAGGAGTGGGAAGAAATTAAAACGACAGGTGAGAGTCCACCGGGATTGCTGAATTTTAGTGCTGGTTTAAATTCGGATGGATCCAAAGTGTTAGCCATTGAGGCATTTCAGCAAGGGAATTATCAAGTTCCCCAGCTAGGTATTTATGAGCTAGATTTACTGACTCATATTTGGCGTAAGAAGGGAGATTTGGATTTTTATACCTTTAAAAAGTTAGGACATTCAACCGCAAATTTTAACATGCTTGGGGATTTGATGTTTTTTAGCGATCCGCAATTTGGATATTATGCAGATGCCGCAACGAATCAAGTATACAAATATGTGGGTTCAAAAAAACTCTTTTTTTTGATTGAATCACAATTATTTCAGCGTGGAAATATGTTGTTCTCGATACACTTGGATAAGAATGATCCCAAGGGTTTACTTAAATTGGATTCTATGTCTATGAGTGAACTAGGTGAAAATTCACAATTGATTGGCGAATTCTATTCAAAAAATACAGTGTTAGGTCAATTTGATTATCCCGTATTTATTATGAGCCTTTTGTTATTCGTGAGTATTTTTATCAATATCAAATTGGTATTTAAGAGGAAGAAAAACTTTATCGATTCATCAGTTATTAGTATGCCGCTAGGTGGTCAAGCGTTTATCAATCTATTTAAAGCGCATGGGCCAAATTATTTAGTCGGGACAGAAGAGATTTCCGCATTATTAGGTTGTGAAAAAAAAGCGTTTGACACACAAAGGCAATATAGGGCTCAGTTTATTATATCTATGAATCAATATTTGTTTAATAAATATTTTGTAGAGGATGCTATTTATAGACAGAATTCTAAGGAGGATAAAAGATTTATTCAATACTGTTTGAAACAAGAAGTGTATGAAATTATTAAAAATTCAAATTAAGAATTCATGCATAAATATGTATAAAACCTAATAGCTTTTTTTTATACAAGCGTTCTTACCAAGATTTGTTTTTTAATTTTAATCGTACAAGTAATGAAAAAACTATTAATTATTGTAGTATTTATGGCCTCCCATGTTTTGTTTGCACAGGAAAAGGCTATCAAATTTTCAGCATCACCTTCTCTTGCTATTCCTACTGGATTGTGGGCTGCATTGGAGGGTATTGGTGGAAGTGGTGAAATAAACGTGGCTTATCCATTAACGGATAAAGTTAGCCTTACAGGTGCCGTTGGTTTTGGCTTCTTTTCAGGTAAAACAATCGATTTTGGTATTGCTTCAACAAAAACAAAATCATCAACCTTTATTCCCGTAATTGCAGGGTTAGATTACAAATTGAATCAGCTACATTTTGGTATTGGTTTAGGATATGTAAACTATACTACAGATTCAAGTGTTGGAGGATTTACTTTTAGGCCTCATGCGGGTTTTGAAATCTCGGATAAGATTCAATTGAATGTCAACTATACAAGTACCTCGACAGATTTTGTCAATATAAACTATGTAGGAATTTCGCCTGTATTTAAGTTTTAGGAATGCATTTAATGATTACAATAAAAAAGGACATCTCTCTCGAAATGTCCTTTTTTATTGTCCGATACATTTGTAGCCCCGGAAGGAATCGAACCTTCATCTTAGGTACCGGAAACCTACATTCTATCCATTGAACTACGGAGCCAGGGTTGCAAATTTACGAATACTTCTCCAATTGTCTTACCAAGACATTGAAATCTTTCGGATAAGGTGCCTCGACCGTTATCGGACTTCCATCCATCAAGTTGAAGCTCAAGCTATGGGCGTGTAAAGCCACGCGGCGCATCAAAGGGCGCTCTTCTGTATCTTTTTTTAAGTGAAAATTGCGTTTCAAGTCGGATAGATAAACATCTTTCCCTCCATACATTTCATCCGCCACGATAGGTGCATGCAAACAAGTTAAATGAATGCGGATTTGGTGCATACGTCCTGTGATGGGCATGCATTCAACCAAAGTATATCCTTTGTAAACTTTCAAGGAGCGAAACCAGGTTTCCGCATGCTTGCCGTTTGATCGTGCGATAATCACTTTCCCGTCTTTGAGGGGAAGGATGGGTAAATTCACCAACATGCCATCCCAGTCGTGCATGCCTTCCACGACTGCATGGTAGCGTTTCGCCGTTTCTCGGTGCTCGAATTGCATGGAAATATGTCGGTAGGCCTCCGGATTTTTGGCAATCACCAAAGCCCCCGTTGTTTCCTTATCTAATCGATGTCCCACCTGTGCATCTTCCCAATATATTTTCGCCATGCGCAAGATGCTGGGCGCATAATCATCCTTTCGCTCATCCAAGGTCGCAATACCTGATGGTTTATTGATGACGATAAAGTCGTCGTTTTCAAAAAGGATGTAATCTTGTAATTTGTATTTCATATTTCAGTTGTCAGTGGACAGTGGTCAGTAATCAGTTGTCAGTTGTCGGTGGTCAGTTGACAGTGGTCAGTTGTCATTAATCAGTTGTCAGTCTTCAGTCTAGAGTCAAATAATTTCCAATCGTTGAATCAAAATTTATACCCCCAAACTTTAGTTTGGGGACCCTAGGCTAAAGCCCAGGGTTATAAATATTCATAAGATTCAAGTAGTATTTCTTACCTCTTAGTTCTTACCTCTTAACTCTTGTCTCAATTCGGTAAACTAATCTTCCCCATCGTCATCCAAGGCGAATCGCCTAATCGTCGGTCCCGCGCCACCCCCGGATCCATCAAGGTTTCATTAGCCAGCAGCGCAAAAAGTACCGCTTCTTTTGCTTCAGATTCAATACCCAATACAGCAGAATCTTGAATCGTAAAACCGGGTAGGAGTGTGGCCAAATGCTCCATCATCAACGGATTTCGTGCACCACCACCACTGACATAAACCTTACCTTCTTCCAACCCCGTGTAATGTTGGACCGCTAATGCGATCGTCTCTGCGGAAAAATAGGTAAGTGTTGCCATGCAGTCGGCAGCACTCAGTCCTTCCGGAACCATTTGGCTGATCCGATCCATGTTGAAATATTCCGGTCCAGTACTTTTGGGGAATGATTCTTCAAAAAAAGGTAGGGCTAGCAAGGCGTTTAAAAATGCAGCATCGACTTTACCTGATCGGGCGATTTGGGCATCTTCATCAAAAGATTTGGTAGGATAATTCGTCCTAACCCACGCATCGATTAAGGTATTGCCTGGCCCCGTATCCGTCACTAAAATATTAGCGGGGTTTTGATTCGCCGGTAAATAAGTGAAATTACCAATCCCGCCAATGTTCAATAAGATTCGTTCTTCGTCTGCTTTGGTAAATAAAAAATAATCCCCAAACATAGCCAAAGGAGCACCTTCACCACCTGCCGCAATATGTTTTTGTCGGAAATCCGAAAGCGTAATAATTCCTGTCAAATGAGCTAAATGATCCCCATCGCCAATTTGTAACGTAGAATGAGGAAGAATGCCTGTTCGGTCTGGTCGGTGCATCACCGTTTGTCCATGAGA
>JBDLUL010000166.1:0-9867 GCA_039805345.1 Bacteroidota bacterium
TGAACCGAAATTTGCCAAATTGGATTGGCTTTTACAAATTCTACAATCAGTGGATTCATGTTGGCTTGCTTCGACCATTCGGGTTGCATATATAAATGAGCGTTCGAATTGATTTTGTTTGTCCAATCTTGTGCCCAAGCTACATCTGAGGAGTGGAAAATAACCACCTTTAATTCGTGTACAAAAGGAAGAATTGCGGGATTTGGCTCTTTGAATTTCTTAGGTGAAAAACAAATCCAATCCCATGTACCTGTGAAAGTCTCGCATACGCCAGAAGTTTCGATGTGCGTGCGAAAGCCAGCCACTTGGAAAGCCTCCGTCAGCGGGCCTAAATCATGCATTAAAGGTTCTCCTCCTGTAATCACGACCAATCTGCCCGGATAGGCTAATGCTTCGTTTAATAAGGTGTCCACCGACTTGATGGGATGGGTGTCAACCGGCCAAGATTCTTTGACATCGCACCAGTGGCATCCCACATCACAACCGCCTAAACGAATGAAATAGGCAGCATGGCCTTGATATTTTCCTTCGCCCTGAATCGTGTAAAAAGATTCCATAACGGGGTATTCAAAATCACCTCTTTTTAAAACCGATTTTATATCTTTGGTGTTTAATTGCATGTTGGCCTAAATTCGATGTAAAAATACGGGTTGATTTGTAATTTAACTAATTAGGATTCGTTCTAATTGATGAATGAATTCTTTTTGATGTTACATGGTACATAGAGATTTTTCCAGAACCTTTTTATTGCTTGGCCTAGGCTGTGTTTTTTGCCTAAGTTTAGTTGGATGCTGGTCGGCACGATGTCCGCGTGCTACATGTCATGTCCGTGTCGAACATCGTCATGGTGAAAATTATTATCGACCCCATGAAGCCTTGTCTTGGATGTGGACACCGCGTTATAAACACGTTCGCACCGTTTCATATGCCGAATTAGCAAAAAAGGATTCAAAGCCAAAGCGATTATTGAATCGAATATTTAAGCCTAGTCCCAAAGTTTCAGCCCAAAAGCCTAGATAAGATGCCGAAAATTCATGTGGCCGCCGGAGTATTAAATCAAACCCCTTTGGATTGGGAAGGGAACTTTCAGCGTATTGTTCGTGCGATTCAAGTGGCGCAGGATGCTGGCGCAAATTTACTGTGTTTCCCAGAAATGTGTTTGACAGGCTATGGTTGTGAAGATCAATTCTTTTCGCCGTTTACACAGGAAAAAGCACAGGAATATGTACATAAATTACTCGATTACGCTTCGGATTTAGTTTTGTTAGTGGGTTTACCGCTTTCATTTGAATCCAAATTATATAATGTTGTAGCAGTTCTCTATGATGGGAAAATACAAGCCTACATTCCCAAACAATTTTTAGCAAATGAAGGACTGCATTACGAGGCCCGCTGGTTTAGCGCTTGGCCCGCAGGAATTCGAACAACCATTCAGGGTGTACCTTTAGGTGATTATCGGCTTGGTTTAGGTGATATTTGTTTTGGTATCGAGATTTGTCAAGACGCTTGGGAAGGAGAGAAGCGACCCGCTTATGCCTTGGCGAAGCGCGGCGTTTCATTTATTTGTAACCCGACCGCCTCGCATTTTTCATTTGGGAAATCGAAAGTCCGAAAACAACTTACCTTGGAGGGTGCCGAGATTATTCAGGGGGCGTATGTATTTGCCAACTTGCTAGGCAATGAATCGGGTCGGACTATCTTTGATGGAGATGCCTATATTGCTCAGGCAGGGAAAATAGTGGCGGAAACGAATCGCTTTTCTTTTCAGGATTCGCAGGTAATTACCTCCGTGATTGACGTTCAGTCATACGCAGTCCAAGCGGATGATTTAATTCAAATGGGGGAATTGACGAGCAAATCTTGTCAAACCCTTGTCCCTGAAATTTCGTCGTGGGAATCCTCTGAATACATTAAAGAAGAGGAATTTGCACGTTCCATTGCCTTAGGCTTATGGGATTATTTGCGGAAATCATACTCGTATGGATATGTTATTTCCCTTTCGGGAGGAGCAGATTCCTCTGCGATTGCATCGTTGTGTGCTACGGCCGTTCATCTGGCTGTTGAAGAATTGGGTTGGGCCGACGTTCAAAATCGTTTGGCTTATATTCCTTGGATTAATACCTGTGACAACGAAGCGGATTTATTACATCATTTGATGACGACGATCTACCAAGGAACCGTTAATTCTTCTGTGGATACTCGAATTTCTGCAGCGGCATTGGCCGCTAGCATTGGCACCCAACATCACGAAATTGAAATTGATGCGCTGGTGCAGGGGTATCGTAGTCTAATCGAGTCAACAATTAATCGTCCTTTGACTTGGGCGCAAGATGATATTACCTTACAAAATGTGCAAGCGCGCGTCCGTGCCCCGAGTGTCTGGATGCTGGCCAATATAAAAAATGCCTTATTGTTAGCAACCTCAAACCGTTCAGAAGCCTCCGTGGGCTATGCGACGATGGATGGCGATACGTCCGGGTCAATTTCTCCGATTGCTGGCATTGATAAAGCGTATTTACGTACGTGGTTGCGTTGGATGGAAAAGGAGGGATTAGCTGGAAAATGGTGCGTGGCGGGATTGGCGAATGTCAATCAATTAGAGCCGAGCGCAGAGTTACGACCTTTAGATACAAAGCAGGTGGATGAAGAGGATTTGATGCCTTATCCCATTTTGAATGCCTTGGAACGTTGGTCGTTTTATGAGCATCAAAGCCCAGCATCTTGCTTTGATTCGTTGAAAAATACCTATGGAGCTGTTTACACAGAGATGCAGTTGAATGGATTTATCCATCGCTTCTTTCGTTTATGGGCTCGAAATCAATGGAAAAGAGAGCGATATGCGCCAGGTTTTCATGTAGATGATTACAGTTTAGATCCTAAATCGTGGTTGCGATTCCCGATCTTATCTGCTGGATTAGAAAAAGATTTACCACAATAAATTGATATGCATTTAGTCGTTGACATTGGGAACACGGACATCGTCTGTGGTTTTTATACTTCGGAGGGCTGGCAGGTTCATCTGCGAACACCTACGCATCAGCCTTGGACGGCTATTCGATTGGAACATTGGATTCAAAAAGAATTAGCAGAAAAGGGATTTGAAGCGGTGACAGTTGAATCTGTGTTAATTAGTTCCGTGGTTCCGCCAGTGTTGATTCAAATTCAAAAAGGTTTGGAACATTGGGTGGGCTTTCCTGTAAAAATCATGGGGCCTGATTTATATAAATCCTTGCCTGTTGAAGTAGTTAGTCCGGATGAAATTGGTGCCGACTTGGTTGCCAATTCCGTTTATGCGCATCATCATTACGATACGGAAGTATTGATAGTGGATTTTGGTACGGCCTTAACTTTTACTTTGGTCGATCAAACTGGTAAAATGCAAGGTGTATCCATTGCCCCAGGATTAAAAACAGCGGTGAAGTCACTTTTTTCTCAAACAGCGCAATTACCCGAAGTGCCGCTTGAGATGCCTGTGTCCGCATTAGGATTTGATACGGTTTCGGCCATTCAATCAGGGATATTGTGGGGGTATGTGGGGATGGTAAAAGAAATGATTGCTCGCGTGAAAGCGGAGCGAAAAGTAGAAGTTAAAGTAATAGCAACCGGAGGTCTTTCGTCTATTTTGACGCCATTGGAGCAGTATTTTGATGAAGTGAATAAATTGATTACGTTAGAAGGTTTGCGGATTATCGCGCAATTATAAGATGAAAACACCGAAAGAATTAGGCTTTTATTTTCCTGCAGAATGGGATGCCCATGCGTCCACTTGGATTACGTTTCCGCACAATGATCATTCCTGGCAAGGGGATAAATTAGCTGCAATGTATCCCGAATATTTTGCCTTGATTAAGGCTATATCGGTTGGGGAAATTGTCAATATTCAAGTGAATGATGATGTATTGGCCGCTTTTATTAAATCGCAGTTTGCCGTTTATGGAATTGAAGAATCGCAAATTCGTTTGCACATTCAGCCTACGAACGATGCATGGTGTCGGGATCATGGTCCTGCTATTTTGGTTAATCAATCCACAGAAGAGCGTTTAGTTGTTGATTGGGGCTATAACGCCTGGGGTGGGAAGTATCCACCTTTTAATTCAGATAATGAATCTCCATCGCGCGTTGCTTCGATTTTAGGTTTAACTAAGGTTAGTCCTGGCATTATCATGGAAGGTGGTTCTGTTGATTTTAATGGGGCAGGGACAGTTTTGACAAGTCGCTCATGTTTATTAAATCCGAACCGAAACCCACATCTAAGCCAAGCGCAAATCGAACAATATTTATGTGATTATTACGGCGTGGAGCAAGTATTGTGGGTTTCAGATGGGATTGTAGGCGATGATACAGATGGTCACATTGACGATACGGTTCGTTTTGTTAATGAAGATACCGTTATCGCCATGGTGGAGCCGAATGAGCAAGACGAAAATCATGCGGTGTTAGCCCAAAACCTACGCGAATTGCAAGCGATGCGCTTACCAAACGGTAAGCCACTTAATATCGTAGAAATTCCAATGCCTGCAGCTGTCGTGATTGATGAATTCCGCGCGCCGGGTTCATATGCGAACTTTTACATCTGTAATGCGGGTGTTCTTGTTCCGACTTTTGATTGTCCGCAGGATACTTTCGCTTTGGAAACCTTAGCACAATTTTTTCCGGATCGTCCCGTTATTGGACTTTCGGCGAAGAAAATTATTTGGGGACAGGGGAGTTTTCACTGTTTGACCCAACAAGAGCCGGCTGCTAAACATGTATAAATTCATTTATTTTCTTGTATTGCTTGCGATGATAAGTTGTAGGCGAACACCTTTGTCCTCGCCTATGTTGCCTACGCAAGTTGCGGTCAAAGACACAGAAAGTCCTCGGCAAGTTCATGTACAGTTGGCTTCTATCTCAGCTTATGACATTCAAGAAAATTTGAATCTAAAGGATGAGCTATGGGTGGAATACAATGTAGTTGCTATCAAAGAAGGCAAAATTCTTCGTATGGAGTCTGCTTCTCGTTTTTTAGGGGGAATTCAACAAGGGGGTAAAATTACTTTGGATTCGATTCCAGCTTTACGGATTCTCTTAAATCCTGGCGAACAATTGGGTGTTCAAGTTTCTTTGTGGGAGCTAGATGATTATTCGAAAGATCAACATTTGTTAAAACAAGTGAATCAATGGGGAGGTATGCTGCAGATTCCCATGATGTTGGTTGAGTGGAGTTCGGTTAGTAATCCCGTTTCTTGGTTTTTATGGGGCGCTCGATTGGGAAGTATTGGTTTGGATTATTGGTCGAAGCAGGATGGTCGGGATTTACTAGGGGTTTCTGAATTGCAGTGGGAGTGGTCTGAAATAAAAAAAGGAAAATTAACTCGTTTTAAACGGGGGAATTGGAAAGGTGGTCGGGCCGGATTTAATGCGTATCAGTATGGCTATGCCTATCGAGTCCATGTAAATGAATAGAGATTTAGGCCGGTAAATTGCAGGTTTTTGTGTAATTTTGTCGACTTGTGTGTAATCACGTTAGAAAATGAATTTTAAGTTTCCCTTTAAGCGCTTGCTTGGTTTATGTTGTCTGTTGCCCCTATCCCTTTGGGCTCAGCAAGATGCGCCTATCCAATTGGGAAGTAAAAAGATTTCTGCCGCGCTATTCGAGAAGGATTATCGACGTTTATTGGAAAGCGATAGTATCAAGGCGGACAATAAGCAGAAGTTTTTATCGGACTACATCGATTATCAATTTAAAATTTTAGCGGCAGAAGACGCTAAAATACCGCAATCTCCCGCATTTCTAGATGAATACCAAAGCTTCCGAAAAGAGCTTGCTAGTCCTTATTTGATTGATGGTGAGAAGTCGGAGGCTTTAGTTAAAGAAGCTTATCAGCGTTTGAAGTTTGAAAAGCAGGTGGCCCATATTTTGGTCAAACTGCCTCAAAATCCAAGCATAGCGGATACCCTAATTGCCTATCAAAAAATTGAAAATATTCGAAAACGAGTTTTGTCTGGGGAGGTTTTTGAAGATTTAGCTAAGAAGTTTTCTGAAGATGATTTATCCGCATTGAAAGGCGGAAATATCGGTTTTGTGACAAGTTTGCAGACACAATATGCCTTTGAAAATGCTGTTTATGCGCTTGAAAAAGGGGGGATTTCAGGGGTTGTTCGTACGACAGCTGGCTATCATTTGATTAAGATTTTAGATGTTCGTCCGAATCAAGGTAAGATACGATTAGCGCATATTTTGGTTTCGATTCCGGTAAACGCGGCAACCAATCTACAAGTGGATGCGAAGAATCGTATCGACCAAGTGCAAAAATACCTCGAAAAAGGGGATGAGTCTTTCGAATTGATTTGTAAGAATTATTCCGAAGATCCTTATTCAAAAGGTCGTGGTGGGGAATTACGTCGTTGGTATTATTCGTCAGATTTGTCAGAAGAATTGCAAAATAAACTTTTCACCATACAGCGTTTAGGGGATTATACAGAACCGATTCGGACTAATTTGGGATGGCAGATATTTAAGTTATTGGATAAAAAGCCATTATTGAGTTACGATGAGATGGCAGAATATCTGCGCCAAAAAGTTGTGACAGACCCTGAGCGTAGTGCCTTGATTCGCACTTCTTTTATGAAGCGAGTGAAGACTGAAAATAAAGTTGTTATCATAGAGGCCGCGGAGAAGCTTGCATTAGAGCGTTTTGCACAGGATCGTATCGGGGATGAGTATTATTTGAAAATGCCTTTGTTGCAAGTATCTGAAAAGACTTGGACGATTCAGGATTTTTATCAGTTTATTGTGGCCCAACAAAAGAAGAAATTAAAGGCCTTGGGTTATTTGCCTAGCATTACCGAGCGGACTTGGTTGGACGAATTCATTGATATTCATACGCTCGAGGAAGAAGAGAAGAATCTAGAAGTGAAGTATCCTGCCTTTAGAGAACAGATGCAGGAGTTTTTTGAGGGGAATTTGTACAGTAAAATTATTGATCAAGAGATCTTTGAGAAGTCATTGGATAGTTTGCGCCAACAAGCGTATTTTCAAACCCATGCAGCACAATTTACCATGCCTGCGCGTGTAAAGGCGAAAATTATTGATGCAGATACGCCTAAGACCTTGGCGGATGCTTTGGAATTGGTGGGAAAATCGCCTTACCCGATGAATAAACGATTACCTGATATTGGATTTGCTTTGGGGCAATCGGTTATGTTAGATGGATCCACTAAGATTGCGCAAGAATTATTCATTCTTATGGCGAAAAATCGAGATTATGTGATTGAGCTAGCTGGATATCATGATGCAAGTGAGTCGGATACGTTGTCAGAGGCACGTGTCAATTATTTGGTCAAGTATTTAGTCAAAAAAGGTATTAGTGCTACAAGAATTATCGAGCGAGTAGAAGGGACCTTGAAACCTGTGTCAAAGACGGATAAAGCAAAAAATGCGCGCGTCGCTATCAAGTTTTACTCTCAATCCATGGAGGATGTTGTCAAGCGCTTTAATGCGATAAAGCCGCAGAGTTTATTGGCTGAGGAAGGATACTTCATGAAGGGACAAAATTCCCAATTAGATGGTATTGCTTGGGAAGTAGGGAAGCAAACAAAAGAAGTGGATGGCCGTCATATTTACGTAGAAATTAGTCAAATGGAGCCTGAGCGTTTAAAGCGCTTTGATGAATCACGAAGTTCGATTATACGCGAATTACAGGCACAATTAGAAAAGGATTGGTTAACGAATTTGAAACAGCGCTTTCCCGTTGTTTTACAAGTGGAGGAGTTGAATCGCATTATGCAATAGAAAAATGAAATATATGAAATTGAAAGGGTATTTGTTGGGATTTGTCATGCTATGTGTAGGAGTCTCTGCACAGGCGCAAGAGGCGGACAAGGGGACATTGATTGATAAAATCATTGCCAAAGTGGATAATCATTTTATTCTTAAATCGGAAGTAGAACAACAATACAGCCAGTATTTAACAAGTGGTCAAGCAAATACGCCTAACCGTTGTCAGATATTAGAAGGTTTAGTTGTGAATAAATTAATGTTGGCCAAAGCTGAAATTGATTCGGTTATCGTAGATGATAAGCGCATTGATGGGGAATTAAGTTCACGTATGGATCAAATGGAGGCACAATATGGTTCTGCGAAAAACATCGTCGAGGCATATGGTAAGTCGATTGTAAACTTGAAGGAGGATTTGCGTTTATCCCTGAAAGAGCAATTAACAGGGCGTAAAATGCAGGAAAAAATCACAAGTGATGTTAAAATCACGCCTAAGGAGGTTTCTGCTTTTTTTGCACGTATCCCGACAGATTCATTGCCTTATTTGCCTTCCGAGGTGGAAGTAGGTCATATCGTTCGTTTGGCTCAGCCAAACAAGACGCAAAAAGCGGAGTTGGTTGGTCGTTTGATGGATTACCGCCGTCGGATAGAAAAAGGCGAATCTTTTGAGGAATTAGCAAAGTTATATTCTGAGGATTTGGGGAGTGGAAAGCGTGGAGGAGATTTAGGGTTTTCAAAGCGTGGACAAATGGTCGCACCTTTTGAGGCGGCTGCGTTGAAACTGAAACCAAATCAATTATCCGATGTGGTAGAATCGGAATTTGGTTATCACTTGATTCAGTTATTGGCCGTTCGTGGTCAGGAATATCATGCACGTCACATTTTGATTCGTCCGGATTATCAAAAGTTAGATTTGACTGAACCTACACACTTTTTGGATAGTTTGCGTATCATCATTCAACGGGACTCGTTGACCTTTGATAAAGCGGCTCGTGCACATTCTGAAGATAAGTTGACGCAAGATGCTGGAGGTTTAATGTTGGATATGGCTTCACGCTCCACGCGCTTGCCATTTGATGGTACGATGGAACCCGGCTTGTATTTTTCATTGGATTCCATGAAAGTAGGTACTATCTCTACTCCAATTCCATACCGAACAGATGATGGTCGTTCTGCCGTACGTATTTTGTATTACAAGGCTAAATACGCACCTCATTATGCAAACTTGAAGGATGACTACCAAAAGATTGCCAACATCGCCTTAACGCGAAAGAAAAATGACGCGATTGAGGAGTGGTTTCTGAAAGCCAAAGAAGATGTGTTTATCTTCATTGATGATGAATACCAAGATTGTAAAGTCTTGAGTGGAGGGGTGATTGATAATTAGGTATTAGTGAAGAATTAAGAGTTAAGAGTGAAGAGATGTTTTTTAATGTAATATTGAGGGCGCAATTCGCGCCCTTTTTTATGGACGATTAACGTAAATTGACTCTAAATTTTATGTATAATATTGCGCTAATATTATCGATAGGATTTTATTTTTTTTGAATTGAATATAAACAAAATGAGCCCGGAATATTTCCGAGCTCAAAATAATCGACCAATACAATTAGTCGTTCACCCAATACCTCTTAATTCTTAACTCTTAACTCTTAATTCTTAACTCTTACCTCTTAATTCTTAACTCTTAATTCTTACCTCATTTAAACCGCCACTGGCGCCTTAATTCCTGGATAAGGATCATATCCCTCCAAAGTAAAGTCTTCGAATTGGAAATCTAAAATATCTTTTACGTTCGGATTGATTTTCATCGTTGGCAAAGCCCGTGGCGTTCTTGATAGTTGTAATTCCACTTGTTCCATATGATTGCTGTAAAGGTGTGTATCTCCACCTGTCCAAACAAAATCACCAAGTCCTAAATCACAAACTTGGGCAATCATCATGGTCAACAAAGCATAAGATGCGATGTTGAAGGGAACGCCTAAAAATACGTCGGCAGATCGTTGGTATAACTGACATGATAGTTTTCCATCTGCCACATAAAACTGAAAGAATGCATGACAGGGCATTAATGCCATTTTGGGTAGGTCTGCGACGTTCCAAGCACT